>DNNT01000178.1 GCA_003497545.1 Arenimonas sp.
AAGGCCAGCGCCAGCGCGATCCAGGCCGCCGACCAGGTCACGGCCTCGCGGGTGGAAACCTTGTGCGGGCCGTTCTGGCGAAGGACCAGCAGGTCGACGATGAGCGCGAGCACGACGAAGGCCGTGAACACGGCCCACATGAGCGGGGTGCCGATGGTTTGCATGCAATCTCCGGGAACGATGCCTGTCGACCGCGGCGCGGCCAGGCGTTCCGGGATGGAACGACCTTCGCCGCGGGCGGGCGAAGGTCTCGCTCGCAGGCCACGCGGGCCTGCCTGCCGGACCGGGGCGCGGACAGGGTCCGTACCCGTGATGACGATCTCGGCAGCGGGAGCTACTCCCCTTCTGCCGCGGAGTGTGCCACGAACGCGTGAAGTTGATGTCAATCACACCCGGCCGCCGCCGGGACGCGCTAGTCTTCACGCGGGCGGTGCCTTACCGCCGGATGGAGGTGGAATGGGCGTGGACGTGCGTTCGGTGATGCTGGTGGGCGTGCTGCTGAGCGCGCTCACCGTGCTGTTGCTGGCCCAGGCCGGGCGCGCCTTCCCGGCCGAGCGCCGCCGCCACCTGCGCATCTGGACCGTCGGCCTGCTGCTGCAGCCCGTGGCCTGGGCCCTGCTGGCCCTGCGTGGCCAGCTGCCGGAAATGGCGTCGATCGCCTTCGGCAACGGCCTGCTGCTGCTGGGTTTCGCCGAAATGTGCCGGGCCGTGCGCGGCTTCCAGGGCCTGCCCGAGCGCCGCTGGCTGTGGTGGGGCGTGGTGGCCGCCGCCACCTTGCTGCTGCTGTGGTTCGCCGGCGGTCAGCCGCATTACAGCGCCCGGGTGCTGGTGAATTCGAGCACGGCCATGGTGCTGCTGGGTGGCATCGCGCTGGCGCTCAGCCCGGCCCTGGGCCAGGGCGGGTTCTCCGCGGCCCGCCTCACCGGCGCCTTCGCCGGCATGGGCATGCTGACGGCGGTCTGGCGCTTCGCCGAACATTCGCTGGCGCCGCGGGTCGACGGTAGCCTGTTCGAAGCCGGCCCCAGCGACCTGGTGGTGTTCGTCTACGCCTGCGTGGGCGTGATGTTCCTGAGCCTGGGCTTCGTGCTGATGCACACCGAGCGCGCCTACGAAGACCTGCGCAAGCTGGCCTCGGTGGACCCGCTGACCGGCGTGCTGGCGCGCAACGGCCTGTCCGAGCAGGGCCAGCGCCTGCTTTCCGAGATGCGCCGCCACGGCCGGCCGCTGTCGATGCTGCTGATGGACATGGACCAGTTCAAGGCGGTCAACGACAGCCTGGGCCACGAGGCCGGCGACCGCCTGCTGCGCCACCTGGCCGAGCGCGCGCGCCTGGTGCTGCGCGGCGAGGACGTGCTGGCGCGGCTGGGCGGCGATGAATTCGTGGCCATGCTGCCCAGCACCGACGGCGCCGGGGCCGGCGTGGTGGCCGAACGCCTGCGCGAGGCCCTGCACCATGCGCACATGCTCTTCCATGGCGAGGAAGTGCCGGTGCCGCTGTCGATCGGCGTGGCCGAGGCGCGGCCCGACGACACCCTGGACGACCTGCTCAAGCGCGCCGACCTGGCCATGTACCGGGCCAAACGCGCCGGCGGCGACCGCGTGGAGCTGGCCGCCGCCCGCTGATCCCCGGCGGCCGCGGGCCGGCCCCGGTACAATCAGCGGATGAACCTACCCGCCCTGCCCGTCATCCAGCTCAAGATCGAGCGCCGCTCCAACCACCCCTGGATCTTCCAGAAGATGGTGGAGAAACCGGTCGCCAAGCCCAAGCCGGGCAGCCTGGTGGACATCGTCGACAACACCGGCAAGTGGGTCGGCCGCGGTTTCTACAACGGCCACTCGCGCATCGCCCTGCGCGTGCTCACCGAAGACCGCCACGAGGCCGTGGACGAGGCCTTCTTCTCGCGCAAGATCGCCGAGGCCGTGGCCCTGCGCCGCGACCTGCTGCGCCTGGACGAACACACCGACGCCTGGCGCGTGGTGCATTCCGAGGGCGACGGCCTGTCGGGCCTTGTGGTGGACCGCTACGGCGACCTGCTGGTGGTGGAGTTCTTCTCGGCCGGCGCCTTCCGTTACCGCGAATGGGTGTACGCCGCGCTGCGCGAGCAGTTCCCGGGCTGCCGCTTCTACAGCTTCGCCGAGGAGCACGTGCAGAAGCAGGAAAGCTTCGACTTCCGCGCGCCGCCCGCGCCCGAGCCCAGCATCGTCACCGAGCACGGCCTGAAGTTCCGCGCCACGCCCGGCAGCGGCCACAAGACCGGCTTCTTCGCCGACCAGCGCGACAACCGCGAATTCCTCTCGCGTTTCACCGCCGGCAAGACCGTGCTCGACATCTGCTGCAATTCCGGCGGCTTCGCCATCTACGCCAAGGCCCGCGGCGGCGCCACGGAAGTGACCGGCATCGACCTGGACGAGGAGATCCTGGAAGTCGCCGAGAAGAACGCGCGCCTGAACAACGCGAAGGTGAAGTTCACCCAGGCCGACCTGTTCCCCTACCTGCGCGACGCCCAGCAGCGCGGCGACCAGTGGGACGTGGTGATCCTGGACCCGGCCAAGCTCACCCGCGACCGCGAGCAGGTGATCGCCGCGCTCAAGAAGTACAACGACATGAACAAGCTGGCCATGCAGGTGGTCAAGCCGGGCGGCGTGCTGCTCACCTGCTCCTGCACCGGCCTGGTGAGCGAGGAGGAATTCCTCGACATGATCCGCCGCGCCGCGTTCTACGCCGGCCGCACCGTGCAGGTGCTGAAGGTGTCCGGCGCCGGCGGCGACCACCCGTTCATGGCGCACGTGAAGGAAAGCCGCTACCTCAAGGCCGTGTTCTGCCGCGTGCTCTGAGCCGCGTTCGCGCCCCGCACACGGCGCGGGCGCGGTAATGGCGGCCATGCCCGACTCCCTCGACGCCGTCTGGAACCACGCCTGGGCACGCCTGCTCGCCGGCGCGCGCGGCCGCGGCGACCCCTTCCACCAGGGCGTCTTGGCCAACGCCTCCGAGGACGGCCCGCAGGCGCGCTATGCCGTGCTGCGCGCGGTGGACCCGGACGGTGGCCGCGTCGCCTTCCACACCGACCGGCGCAGCCCGAAGCTCGCGCAACTGCAGGCCGACCCGCGCGTGGCCTGGGTGTTTTTCGGCCACGGCGAACAGCTGCGGCTCTCGGGCACCGTGCAGCTGCACCTGGACGACGCCGAGGCCGACGCCGCCTGGGCCGCCACCCGCCTGTTGTCGCGCCGTACCTACGCCGTGCCGCTGGCGCCGGGCACGCCGGTGGACTTCCCGGCGGATGCCGGCCTGACCGGCCTGGGCGCGGCCCCGCCCGGCGCCGACGCGCAGGCGCGGGCGCGTGGGCATTTCGCGCTGGCGCGGCTCACGCTCGATTCGCTCGACTGGCTGTCGCTGGCCTCCGAAGGCCACCGCCGCGCCCGCTTCCGGCGCGAAGGCGGGCGCTGGCAGGGGACCTGGCTGTCGCCGTGAGCCGCCCCCGCATCGGCTAGACTGCGCGCCCCGCCCCACGGACCGCCCGCTTGGACGCCCCCGCCCCCGCCGCGCCGAACGTGCGCCGCGCCGCGCTCGCCTTCATCTTCGTCACCGTGCTGGTGGACGTGCTGGCTTTCGGCCTGATCATCCCGGTGCTGCCGCACCTGCTGAAGAAGGTCACCGGCGGCGAAATCGCCGAAGCCACGCTCTGGCACGGCCTGTTCGCCACCGGCTTCATGGCCATGCAGTTCCTCGCCTCGCCGGTGCAGGGCGCGCTGTCGGACCGGTTCGGGCGCCGGCCGGTGATCCTCATCTCGAATGCCGGCCTGGCCATCGATTTCCTGATCATGGCGCTGGCGGAAACGCTGCCGCTGCTGTTCATCGCGCGCCTGTTGTCGGGCGCCACCTCGGCCAGCTTCAGCACCGCCAACGCCTACATCGCCGACGTGACGCCGCCGGAAAAACGCTCGGCGGCGTTCGGGCGCCTGGGCATGGCCTTCGGCATCGGCTTCACCGTGTCGCCGGTGATGGGCGCGTGGCTGGGCGCGGTGGACCTGCACCTGCCGTTCTGGGTGGCGGCCGGCCTGTGCGCCGCGAACTTCTGCTACGGCTGGTTCGTGCTGCCGGAATCGCTGCCGCCGGAGCGGCGTTCGCCGTTCTCCTGGCGCCGCGCCAACCCGCTGGCTTCGCTGCAGCTGCTGCGAGGACATCCGGAGTTGTTCGGCCTGGCCGGCGTGAGCTTCCTGATGGCGCTGGCGCACCTGGTTTACCCGACCACCTTCGTGCTCTACGCCGACTACCGTTTCGGCTGGGGCCTGGACATGGTGGGCTGGACGCTGCTGCTGGTGGGCGTGCTGACGGTGATCGTGCAGGGCGGGCTGGTGGGGCGCGTGGCGCGCACCTTTGGCGACCGCCGCACGGTGCTGATCGGCGCGGTGGCCGGCGCGGTGGGTTTCGCGATGTACGCGGCGGCGCCCACCGGCTACTGGTTCTGGGCGGCGATGCCGGTGGCGGCCATGTGGGCCGTGGCCGGCCCGGCCACGCAGGCGCTGATGACCGCGCGCGTGTCGCCGCAGGAGCAGGGCCGACTGCAGGGCGCCATCGGCAGCCTGAACTCGATCGCCGGCATCCTGGGCCCGACGCTGTTCACCCAGACCCTGGCCTTCGTGGCCGCGAACGACGTGCGCGGCCCGCTGGCCGGCGCGAGTTTCTGGCTGGCGGCGGGCATGGTCACGCTGGGCGGCCTGCTGGCCTGGCGCACCACCGCGACGCGGCGCTGACACCGGCCGCGTTAGCATTCCACTGTGGTGCACTTCCCGTGCGCCCCGCACCGGAGCCCCGCCATGACCAAGCCCGTCACCCAGGCCGACGCCGAGAACGCCGTCCGCGTGCTCCTGCAGTGGGCCGGCGAGGATCCGTCCCGCGAGGGCCTGCTCGACACCCCGCGCCGCGTGGCCGAGGCCTATGGCGACTGGTTCAGCGGCTACCGCGAGGACCCGCGTGCCTATCTTTCGCGCACCTTCGAGGAAGTCGAGGGTTACGACGAGATGATCGTGCTGCGCGACATCGAGTTCGAATCGCACTGCGAACACCACATGGCGCCGATCATCGGCAAAGCCCACATCGGCTACCTGCCGCGCGGCAAGGTGGTGGGCATCAGCAAGCTCGCCCGCGTGGTGGAAGCCTACGCGCGCCGCTTCCAGGTGCAGGAGAAGATGACCTCGCAGATCGCCAACTGCATCCTGCGCGCGCTGCAGCCGCGCGGAGTCGGGGTGTACNNGCAGGAGAAGATGACCGCGCAGATCGCCCGCTGCATCGAGGAAGTACTGCAGCCGCGCGGCGTCGGCGTGGTGGTGGTGGGCGCGCACGAGTGCATGACCACCCGCGGCATCCACAAGCGCGGCGTGAGCATGGTCACCTCGAAGATGCTGGGTGATTTCCGCGACGACGCCCGCACCCGCTCGGAATTCCTGAAGTTCATCGACGTCGGCCCGGGCCGCTGAGCCCGCGCTGGCGGTGTCACGTGGCCCGCCTATAATCGGGGCCATGAGCGACCCCCGCGCCCTGCTGCAGTCCCTCCGCGACGCCCTCGCGGCGACCTCGCCCACGCAGCAGGCGGCCATCGCGCCCCGGCTGGAGGCCCTGGCCCAGGCCGTTTCGGCGCTGCTGGCCGAACGCGAGCGCCTGCGCCAGGACGTGGAAGACGCCGAACACGCGCGCGACGCCGCCAAGTTGCAGCGCATGAAGGTGGCCGGCCAGCTCGGCACCCTGCACAAGGCCCTGGCCGCCGCCGCCCCCGACACGGGCGCCAGCGACGACCCGCAGAACGACGCCCTGCGCCGCATCGAGTGGCTGGCCAGCCACGGCGGCGCCAACCCGGCCGCCGCCGAAGCCGCCAAGGCCGCGGAAATGGACGCGCCCATGCCCGGCCGCGCCGTGCTCGAGGCGGTGATCGCCGGCAGCCGCAAGTTCACCAAGGCCCAGCTCGAATTCACCATCGCCGAAGCCATGGTGCTCACCGGCTGGCAGCAAACGCCGCTGGAACTGATGCAGCAGGGCGAACCCTGGCTCGCCGAACTCATCCTCAAAAACCAGTCCGCCTCACTCTGAACCCAGCGAACCAGGTTGATTTTATCCAACCGGGTTCATTTTCTTTGGGTGTGACTTCTGGCCTGTTGCAGTGGCTTCCGCCTTGGACTACAACTGTAGTACGACAGGTGTAGAGGAAGTCCCGTGGCGCCCGAATCCGACGACATCGCCCTGAGCGAACTGCAGCTCGACGTCATGCGCGTGCTCTGGCGCGGCGATTCCAGCGTGGCCGACGTGGCCGCGGCGCTGGCCGACAGCCGCGGCCTGGCCCATACCACCGTGGCCACCGTGCTCACCCGGCTGGCCAGGCGCGGCGTGGTGGCGGCGCGCCGCGACGGCCGCCAGCTGGTCTACCGCGCCACCGTGAGCGAACCGCAGGTGCGCCGCAGCATGGTCGGCGACCTGATCCAGTCGCTGTTCAAGGGTGACCCGCGCGCCCTGTTGGCGCACCTGGTCAGCGAAAAGGACGTGGCCCCCGGCGACCTCGCCAAGGTGCAGGCGCTGCTGGCCGCCGACGAAGGCCGCAAGGGGAAGAAGCGATGAACCTCGTCGACACCCTGGTTTCCTTCCAGCTGACGCTGTGGCTGCACGCCACCGTGCTGCTGGCCGCCGCCTGGGGGCTGGAGCGCACGCTGCTGCGCCGCCACCCGGGCTGGGCCGAGCTGGCCTGGCGCGGCGCGCTGTTCGCCGCGCTGCTGTCGGCCTCGCTGTCGGTCCTGGGGCCCGCGGCCACGCGCTGGCTGCCGGCCTCGGCAACGGCCTCGGCCGAACCCGCGCCCGCCGCGCGCCCCACGCTGTCGGCCGTGAGCCAAACGCTGCCGGGCGCGATCGGCGTGGCCCGCGCGACGCCGGCGCCCGCCAGCGAGCCGCCGACGGCTGCGCGCAGCGAAACCACGGCCACGCCGGCCATCGATGAAGCCGCCGCCAGCCCCACGCTGGAACTGCCCTCGGCGTTCGTGTTCGCGCTGCTGCTGCCCTGGACCCTGGCCCTGGCCTTCGCCGCGCTGCGCTTCGGCCTGCAGTGGCGCAGCCTGCGCCGCTGGTCCCGCCGCCTGCGCGAGGACGACACCGCGCCCTCGCCCGAGCTCGCCAGCCAGGCGCGCCGTCTCGCCGGCGACCTGCGCCTGGCCCGGGCGCCCAGCCTGCACGTGGTGGCCGGCCTGGCCAGCCCCATGCTGCTGCCCGGCGGCCGCCTGCTGCTGCCCGAATGGGTGGACGACCTGCCCGTGCCGCAACGGCGCGCCCTGCTGGCGCACGAACTCGCCCACGTGCAACGCAACGACCCCGCCTGGCGCCTCGCCCAGCGCCTGGCCGCGCTGCCGCTGGTGCTGCACCCGCTGGCCCGGCACGCGCAGCGCCGCCTGGAAGCGCTGGCCGAAGACGCCTGCGACGCCCGCGCCGCCGAACTCTGCGGCAGCGGCCGCCCGCTGGCCGAGTGCCTGGCCACCTGCCTTTCCCACGCCGGCGACCGCGCCGGTACCCCCACCCTCGCGGTGGCCATGGCCGACGACACCGGCCCCGTGGTCCGCCGCGTCCGGAACCTGTTGGAGGACACCCCCGTGAACCGACCCATCCCCACCGCCCTGCGCCGCGGCGCGCTGGTGCTTGCCATCGCCACCGCCATCGCCCTGCCGGGACTGGCCATCACCAGCGTCGCCNNCAGCAGCCTGTTCGACGGCCTGCTGCACGGCAGCCGCCACGTCAGCTACAACGGCCGCGACAGCTGGGAATACAGCAACGCCGTGAAGGGCGAGCGCCTGAAGGCGGTCGTCAGCGGCGACGTCACGTTCGCGCCCGACGACACCGGCATCGTCGCCATGGCCAAGGGCGCGGAGTTCGAGCTGTTCGAGAAAAGCGGCGGCACCACGCGTTCGCTCGAAGTGGAAAACGTCGCCGGCAAGCTCGAGCACCGCTTCGAGCTCGACGGCAAGGACCACGCCTTCGACGCCGACGCCCGCGCCTGGCTGGCCCGCACCCTGCCGCACGTGATGCGCGAAACCGGCATGCAGGCCGAAACGCGCGGCAAACGCCTGCTTGCCGCCGGCGGCCCCGACGCGCTGCTGGCCGAGATCGACCGCATCGGCAACGGCCACTCGCGCGGCCGCTACCTGGCCGTGCTGTTCGCCGAAGCCACGCTCGACGACGCGCAGCTTGACCGCGCCCTCGCCATCGCCGGCAAGATCGGCTCCGACTACGAACTGCGCCGCGCGCTGGAAGGTGGCCTCGCCGGCCGCACGTTGTCGCCGGCGCACCAGGCGAAGCTGCTGTCGGCCGCCACCGGCATTTCTTCCGATTACGAACAGGCGCAGCTGCTGGTGAAGCTGGCTGGCGCGCAAACCCTGGAAGGCCCGGTGCTCGCCGCCTGGCGCACCGTGCTCGACGGCATCGCCAGCGATTACGAACAGCGCCGCGTGCTGATGGCGCTGCTGGAAAACGGATCGCCGGCCGCGGTGTCGCTGGCGCTGGAGAGCGCGGCAAACCTGGGCAGCGACTACGAGGCGCGCCAGTTGCTGGCCGCCGCCGCGCCCGCCACGCGCGGCAATGACGCCACGCTGGCCGCCTACCTGCGCGTGGTCGAAGGCATCGCCTCGGATTACGAACACCGCCAGGCCTTGCAGCAACTGGTGGAGGCGGGCCCGGTGGACCTCGCGGTCGCCGACGGCGTGCTCGCTTCGCTGGGCGGCATGGGTTCGGGTTACGAAATCGGCCAGGCGCTGCAGGCGTTGGCAGCGGAGATGCCGGCCGACCCGGGCCTGGTCGAACGCTACCGCGCCGTCGCCCGCCGCCTGTCCGACCACGAGCGCGGCCAGGCTGAAAAAGCCCTGGATCGCTTTGCGGTGGCCCGCGTCGACTGAAACTGAACGGGGCGGGTTGGCACGGTTCGTGGCGGGACTTCGAGGGCGCATGCTGGTCTGGCAAACCCGCATCACCCTCCCAAGGAGGACCGCCCCATGACTACCCGCATTCGCCCAAGCCTCGCCGTCGCGCTCTCGTTCGCCCTGCTCGCCGGCTGCCAGAGCACCGGCGGCTACCAGGCCACTACCCCCGCGCCCGAGGACGAAGAAGGCATGAGCCGCACCCAGCGCGGCGCCCTGATCGGCGCCGCCGTCGGCGCGGTAGCGGGCCTGCTCAGCGGCGACGACGCCACCGAGCGGCGCCAGCGCGCGCTGGTCGGCGTGGGCGTCGGCGCGCTCGCCGGCGGCGCCATCGGCCGCTACCAGGACAACCAGGAGCGCGAACTGCGCGAAAGCCTGCGCGACAGCGGCGTCGACGTCGTGCGCCAGGGCGACAACATCACCCTGGACATGCCCGAGGCCATCACCTTCGGCTTCGACAGTGCCAGCCTCAACCGCGGCGCCTACGGCGTGCTCGACCGTGTCGCCGACACCCTGAAGGAATACGACCAGACCATCGTCGAGGTGGCCGGCCACACCGACAGCGTGGGCAGCGACGCCTACAACCAGCGCCTGTCCGAACGACGCGCGCAGGCGGTGGCCGACTACCTCATCTCGCGCGGCGTCAGTGGCCAGCGCCTGATGGTGGTGGGTGCCGGCGAGGCCCATCCGGTGGCCAGCAACAACACCGAAGCCGGCCGCGCCGAGAACCGCCGCGTCGAGATCACCATCGTGCCGATCCGCGCCAACTGATCGTCTGGCGTTGGCGCAAGAAAGAAGCCCCGGCAATGGCCGGGGCTTCTTCGTTTCCGGGTCAGGCCGCCCGGGCGGGTGCCTGCGGGTTGCGCCAGCGCGCCAGCAGCTCGGCTTCGCGGGCCTTGGCCTTGGCGAAGTGCGCTTCCTTGACGTGGCCGTAGCCGCGGATGTGTTCCGGCACCGCGGCGATTTCCGCGGCCAGGCCCACGTTGTCGCCGTCGAGCGTGGCCAGCAGCTCGTCCACCGTCTTCGCGTAGTCGGTGATGAGCTGGCGTTCCATGCGGCGCTCTTCCGTGCGGCCGAAGATGTCCAGCGCGCCGCCGCGCAGGAACTTCATCTTCGCCAGCAGCTTGAACGCCGTGAACATCCAGGGGCCGAACTCCTGCTTCACCAGGTGGCCGTCGGCGTCGCGCTTGGCCAGCAGCGGCGGGGCCAGGTTGAAGTGGATCTTGTAGTCGCCCTCGAACTGCTGCTCGATGCGCTTGCGGAACTCGCCCGAGGTGTACAGGCGCGCCACTTCGTACTCGTCCTTGTAGGCCATGAGCTTGAAGTAGTAGCGCGCCACCGCGGCGGTGAGCTCGGTGGAGCCGGGCGCCTTGCGGGCCTCGGCCTGGCGCACCTTGTCCACGAGCGCGACGTAGCGGCCGGCGTAGGCCTTGTCCTGGTAGTCGGTGAGGAACTTCACGCGGCGCTCGATGAGTTCGTCGAGCGACTGGCTGATGACTTCGTCGTCGAGCGTGGCCACGGCCACCGGCGCGCCGGGCGCGGGCTCGGCCAGGCCGGCGGCCTCGAGCACGGCCTGCGGGTTGATGGCGGCCAGGCGGCCCCAGGCGAAGGCGGTCTTGTTCATCTCGATGGCGGCGCCGTTGAGCTCGATGGCGCGCATCAGCGCATCGAAGCTGATCGGCACCAGGCCGCGCTGCCAGGCCACGCCCAGCATGAACAGGTTGGTGGCGATGGCGTCGCCCATCAGCGCGGTGGCGATGTCGGTGGCGGCCACCTGCAGCGGCTCGCGGCCGCCGAGCGCGGTGCGGATGGCGTCGACGATGCCGGCGGCCGGGAACTGCATGTCCGGCATGCGGGTGAACGGGCCCGGCATGGCCTGGTAGTCGTTGATGACCACCTCGGTGCGGTCGGCGCGGATCTTCGACAGCGCCCAGTAGTCGTTCACCACCACCATGTCGCAGCCCAGCACCAGGTCGGCTTCGCCGGCGGCGATGCGCACGGCGTGGATGTCGGCCGGCGTCCTGGCGATGCGCACGTGCGTGGTGACGGCGCCGCCCTTCTGGGCCAGGCCGGTCTGGTCGAGCACGCTGGCGCCCTTGTGCTCGAGGTGCGCGGCCATGCCCAGCAGCGCGCCGATGGTCACCACGCCGGTGCCGCCGACGCCGGTGATCAGGATGTTCCAGGGCTGCTCGAGCGTGCCGCGCACCTGCGGTTCCGGCAGGTTGGCCAGCAGGTCCTTGTTGCCCGTGCCCTTGCGCTTGCGCAGCCCGCCGCCCTTGATGGTGACGAAGCTGGGGCAGAAGCCCTTCACGCAGCTGAAGTCCTTGTTGCAGTTGCTCTGGTCGATCTCGCGCTTGCGGCCGAACTCGGTTTCCTTGGGCAGCACGCTCACGCAGTTCGACTTCACGCCGCAGTCGCCGCAGCCTTCGCAAACCAGCGAATTGATGGCGGTGCGCTTGGCCGGGTCCGGCATCTTGCCGCGCTTGCGGCGGCGGCGCTTCTCGGCCGCGCAGGTCTGGTCGTAGATGATGACGGTGGTGCCCGGCACCTCGCGCAGGCGCTTCTGCTGCGCGTCGAGCTCGCTGCGGTCGAAGAATTCCACGCCGCTGGGGAAGATGGATTTGTCGCTCCACTTCTCGATGTCATCCGAGAGCACGACGATGGTCTTCACGCCCTCGCTGCGCACCTGGTGGGCGATGTCGGGCACGGTGAGCGTGCCGTCCACCGGCTGGCCGCCGGTCATCGCCACGGCGTCGTTGTAGAGGATCTTGTAGGTGATGTTCACCTTCGCGGCGATCGACTGGCGGATGGCCAGGGAGCCGGAGTGGAAGTAGGTGCCGTCGCCCAGGTTCTGGAAGACGTGCTTTTCCTCGGTGAACGGCGCCTGGCCGCTCCAGGTGACGCCTTCGCCGCCCATGTGGGTGAAGGTGTCGGTCTTGCGGTCCATCCAGGTCACCATGTAGTGGCAACCGATGCCGCCCAGCGCGCGCGAGCCTTCCGGCACCACCGTGGAGGTGTTGTGCGGGCAGCCCGAGCAGTAGTGCGGCACGCGCGGGAAGTTGGCGCGCGGCGCGGCCAGTTCCTTTTCCTTGGCGGCGATCCACTTGAGGCGGTTGTCCATCGCCTCGGACTGGAAGAAGCGCTGCACGCGCGCCGCGATCACGCGGGCGATGCGGGCCGGGGTGAGCTCGTTGGTGCTTGGCAGCACCCAGTTCTCCTGCTCGTCGTACTTGCCGACGATGCTGGGGCGCTGGCCATGCTCCCAGTTGTACATGTACTCCTTCATCTGCCGCTCGACGAAGCTGCGCTTCTCCTCGACGACGATGATGTCCTCCAGGCCGCGGGCGAACTCGCGGATGCCCAGGGGCTCCAGCGGCCAAGTCATGCCCACCTTGTAGACGCGGATGCCGATGTCCTCGGCGACCTTGCGGTCGATGCCCAGGTATTCCAGCGCCTGCAGCACGTCCAGGTAGCTCTTGCCGGTGGTGACAATGCCCAGGCGCGCCTTCGGCGAATCCACCACCACCTTGTCGATGTGGTTGGCGCGCGCGAAGGCCTGCGCGGCCTTCACCGCGTACTGGTGCAGGCGCATTTCCTGGTCGAGCGGCGGGTCCGGCCAGCGGATGTTGAGGCCGCCCGGCGGCAGTTCGAAATCACCCGGCAGCACGATGTCGAGCTGGTGCGGGTTCACGTTCACCGAGGCCGAGGACTCGACGGTTTCGGCGATGGTCTTGAAGCCGATCCAGCGGCCCGTGTAACGGCTCATGGCCCAGCCCAGCAGGCCCATGTCCAGGATGTCCTGCACGCCGGCCGGGTTGAGCACCGGCATCATGGCGCTTTCGAATTCGCCTTCGGAGCCGTGCGGCAGGGTGGACGAGCGGCAGGCGTGGTCGTCGGCGGCCAGGGCCACCACCACGCCGTCCACGTCGTCGTGGTCGAGCACGGCGCGCAGGCTGTGTTCGATGACCGGGCGGCCGGCCAGCATCAGGTACTGCTTGGGGGTTTCGGCGCCGAAGCGCGTGCCGCGACCGGCGGCAGGTACCACCGCCCAGGTCACGGCCGGGGCTCCGGCTCGACCGGCGGCACCGACGCGGTGGGCGGCGCGCCGTCGGGCGCGGCGGGCTCGACTACGCGGTAGAAGGTCTCGCCCGGCTTGATCATGCCCAGCTCGCTGCGCGCGCGGTCTTCCACCGCGGCCTCGCCCGACTTCAGGTCTTCGACCTCGGCCGAGAGCGCGTCATTGCGCTGCTGCAGCCGGGCGTTTTCGCGCCGCTGGTCCTCGACCCGCACTTCCAGCTGGCGCGCCTCGCGCAGGCCGCCATCGCCCCACCAAAGCTTCGCCTGCAGGCCCGCGAAGGCCAGCAGCAGCAAGGCGTAGAGCCACCAGCGGCGCAAGGGCCAGGCTCAGCGCTTGAGGCTGGTGAAGGCGTCGCGGCCGGCGTAGCGCGCCTTGGCGCCCAGCGCTTCCTCGATGCGCAGCAGCTGGTTGTACTTGGCCACGCGGTCGCTGCGGCAGAGCGAGCCGGTCTTGATCTGGGTGGCGGTGGTGGCCACGGCGATGTCGGCGATGGTGGTGTCTTCGGTTTCGCCCGACCGGTGCGAGACGATCGCGGCGTAACGCGCGCGGTCGGCCATGGCGATGGCCTCGAGCGTCTCGGTGAGCGTGCCGATCTGGTTCACCTTGATCAGGATGGCGTTGGCCACGCCCTGGTCGATGCCGTCCTTGAAGATCTTCGGATTGGTGACGAACAGGTCGTCGCCCACCAGCTGCACCTTGCCCGACAGGCGCTCGGTGAGCAGCTTCCAGCCGGCCCAGTCGTGCTCGGCCATGCCGTCCTCGATGGTGATGATCGGGTACTGCGCGCTCCAGCCGGCCAGGAAGTCGACGAACTGCTCCGGCGACAGGCGCTTGCCCTCGCCCACCAGGTTGTACTTGCCGTTGTCGAAGAACTCCGAGCTGGCCACGTCCAGGCCGAGCAGCACGTCTTCGCCGGCCTTGTAGCCGGCCTTGCCGATGGCCTCGAGGATGACCTCGATGGCTTCCTCGTTGGACTTGAGGTCCGGCGCGAAGCCGCCCTCGTCGCCCACCGCGGTGCCCAAGCCCTTGCCCTTGAGCACGGACTTGAGCGAATGGAAGATCTCGGTGCCCGCGCGCAGCGATTCGGCGAAGCTGTCGAAGCCCACCGGCAGCACCATGAATTCCTGCATGTCCACGTTGTTGTCAGCGTGGGCGCCGCCGTTGATGATGTTCATCATCGGCACCGGCAGCACGGCCTCGCGGCCCGCGGCCAGGTGCGCCCACAGCGGCAGGCCCCTGGCGGCCGCCACGGCATGGGCGTTGGCCAGCGACACGCCCAGCAGCGCGTTGGCGCCCAGGCGGCCCTTGTTCTCGGTGCCGTCGAGGTTGATGAGTTTCTTGTCCAGGCCGGCCTGGTCGGCGCCGTCGAAACCCTTGAGCGATTCGGAGATGGTGGTGTTGACGTTGGCCACGGCCTTGCGCACGCCCTTGCCCAGGTAGCGGCTCTTGTCGCCGTCGCGCAGCTCCACCGCTTCCTTGGTGCCGGTGGACGCGCCCGAGGGCACGGCGGCGCGGCCCACGTGGCCGCTGGCCAGCGTGACCTCGGCTTCGAGCGTGGGGTTGCCGCGGCTGTCGAGGATTTCGCGGGCGTGGACGTGGCTGATCGTGGTCATATCGGCTCTTGGCAATGTGAAAGAGGTTTTTTTGCCGCGGATGAACACGGATGAAGGCGGATCAAAGCAGGAAGCAGGAACTGAACAATCTTGTTCCGCTCTTATCCGTGTTCATCCGTGTTCATCCGTGGCCAAACTGCTTATCCCTGCATCTCGAGGAAGCCGTTTTTCTTGGTGACGCGGTCGAGTTCGAGCAGGGTTTCGAGCAGCGCGGCCATCTTCGGCAGCGGCCAGGCATTGGGGCCGTCGCTCAGCGCCTTGTCCGGGTCCGGGTGGGTTTCCATGAACAGGCCGCTGATGCCCACGGCCACCGCCGCGCGCGACAGCACCGGCACGAACTCACGCTGGCCGCCGCTCTTGCCGCCAGCACCGCCGGGCAGTTGCACGCTGTGGGTGGCGTCGAACACCACCGGGCAACCGGTGTCGCGCATGACGCTCAGCGAGCGCATGTCGGAGACGAGGTTGTTGTAGCCGAAGCTGACGCCGCGCTCGCAGGCCATGATCTGCGTGTTGCCGGTGGCGCGCGCCTTGTCGGTGACGTGCTTCATTTCCCAGGGCGACAGGAACTGGCCCTTCTTGATGTTCACCGGCTTGCCGGCCGAGGCCACGCGCTGGATGAAATCGGTCTGGCGGCACAGGAAGGCCGGCGTCTGCAGCACGTCCACCACCGAGGCGACTTCGTCCATGGGGGTGTATTCGTGCACGTCGGTGAGCACCGGCACGCCGAGCTGGCGCTTCACTTCCGCCAGCACCTTCAGGCCGGCTTCCAGGCCCGGGCCGCGGAAGCTGGTGCCCGAGGTGCGGTTGGCCTTGTCGAAGCTGGACTTGAAGATGAAGGGAATGCCGAGCTTGCCGGTGATTTCCTTCAGGCGGCCGGCCGTTTCCATCTGCAGCTCGAGCGACTCGATGACGCAGGGGCCGGCGATGAGGAAGAAGGGCTGGTCGAGCCCGACCTTGAAACCACAAAGATCCATCAGGCCTGGGCCTCCTTCAGGAGCCGCCCGCCGGCCTTGTGCTCGCGGGCGGCGCGGATGAAGCCGGTGAACAGCGGGTGGCCGTCGCGCGGCGTGGACAGGAACTCCGGGTGCGCCTGGCAGGCCACGAACCAGGGGTGGCCCGGCAGCTCCACCATTTCCACCAGCAGGTCGTCCATGGACTTGGCGCTGATGACCAGTCCGGCGTCCTCGAGCTGGGTGCGGTAGCGGTTGTTGAATTCGTAGCGGTGGCGGTGGCGTTCGCCCACCACGTCCTTGCCGTAGAGCTCGCGCGACTTCGTGCCGGGCTTCAGGCGCTGCTCCTGCAGGCCCAGGCGCATGGTGCCGCCGAGGTCGGAGTGTTCGTCGCGACGTTCGATCTCGCCGGTGGCGGTGCGCCACTCGGTGATCAGGCCGATGACCGGGTGGGCGCAATTGCGGTCGTTCTCGGTGCTGTTGGCGCCGGCCAGGCCGGCCACGTGGCGGGCGTAGTCCACCACCGCGGTCTGCATGCCGTAGCAGATGCCGAAATACGGGATGCCGTTCTCGCGCGCATGTTTCGCCGTGAGCACCTTGCCCTCGAAGCCGCGGTCGCCGAAGCCGCCGGGCACCAGGATGGCGTCCACGCCGGCGAGCACGCCGGTGCCTTCCTTCTCGACCTGCTCGGACTCGAGCCACTTGAGCTTCACGCGGGTGCGCTGGCGCAGGCCGCCGTGCTTGAGCGCCTCGGACAGCGACTTGTAGGCGTCCTGGTGGTCGATGTACTTGCCCACCACGGCCACGGTGACTTCGTCCACCGGGTGTTCGACCGCGTCGACCACCGCTTCCCACTCGGACAGGTCGGCCGGGCGCGCCTTGTCCTCGAGCCGCAGGCGTTCGACCGCGATTTCATCGAGGCCCTGGCTGTGCAGCCACAGCGGCAGCTTGTAGATGTTGTCCACGTCCACGCAGCTGATGACGGCCTTCTCGGGCACGTTGGTGAACAGCGCGATCTTGCGGCGCTCGCCATCGGGCAGCGGCTTTTCGCTGCGGCAGACCAGGATGTCGGGCTGGATGCCGATCGAGCGCAGTTCCTTCACGGAATGCTGGGTGGGCTTGGTCTTGAGCTCGCCGGCGGCGGCGATGTACGGCACCAGGGTGAGGTGCATGAAGATGGCCTGGTCCGGGCCGCGCTCGGTGCGGATCTGGCGGATGGCTTCCAGGAAGGGCAGCGACTCGATGTCGCCGACCGTGCCGCCGATCTCCACCAGGCCCACGTCGAAGCCGTCGGTGGCCTCGAAGATGCAGCGCTTGATCTCGTCGGTGATGTGCGGGATGACCTGCACGGTGCCGCCCAGGTAGTCGCCGCGGCGCTCCTTGCGGATGACGTTTTCGTAGATTCGGCCGGTGGTGACCGAATTCTTGCGGCTCAGGCGAACGCGCAGGAAGCGTTCGTAGTGGCCCAGGTCGAGGTCGGTCTCGGCGCCGTCGTCGGTGACGTACACCTCGCCGTGCTGGAACGGGCTCATGGTGCCGGGGTCGACGTTGATGTAGGGGTCGAGCTTCATCATGGTCACCCGCAGGCCGCGGGCCTCCAGGATGGCCGCCAGCGAAGCCGCGGCGATGCCCTTGCCAAGCGAGGACACCACGCCACCGGTAACAAAGACGAGACGAGTCATGGGATTTGGGGGCGCTGGAAAACCGTATTCTACCGGCTCGCCCGCCCGGACGCGAATTACCGCCCCTTATCAATGACTTGCGCGGCGCCCGGAGCCGCCGACGCGCCGGGCTTGATGGAACCGGGGCGGCCCGCCATTCTGGGCGACCCGCCGACAGCCCGAACCGCAGGCCCCCGGAACCGAATGAATACCCGCTACAACGCCGCCGACATCGAAGTCCTCTCGGGCCTGGACCCGGTCAAGCGCCGGCCCGGCATGTACACCGACACCACCCGCCCGAACCACCTTGCGCAGGAGGTGATCGACAACTCGGTGGACGAAGCCCTGGCCGGGCACGCGAAGACGGTGGAAGTGGTGCTGCACGCCGACGGCAGCGTCGAGGTGGCCGACGATGGCCGCGGCATGCCGGTGGACATCCACCCCGAGGAGAAGATCCCCGGCGTCGAACTCATCCTCACGCGCCTGCACGCCGGCGGCAAGTTCAGCGGCAAGAACTACACCTTCTCGGGCGGCCTGCACGGCGTCGGCGTGAGCGTGGTGAACGCGCTGTCGAAGAAGGTCGAGGTGCTGATCCGCCGCGAGGGCCAGGAGCACCGCATGGAGTTCCGCGACGGCGACCGCAGTTCGCCGCTCGAGGTGGTGGGCACCGTGGGCAAGCGCAACACCGGCACCCGGCTGCGCTTCTGGCCGGACCCGAAGTATTTCGACACGCCCAAGATAGCCGTGCGCGCCCTGCGCCACCTGCTGCGCGCCAAGGCCGTGCTCTGCCCCGGCCTGACCGTGAAGCTGTTCGACGAGGCCAGCGGCGAACGCAACGAGTGGTTCTACCAGGACGGCCTGCGCGACTACCTGCGCGGCGAGCTGGTGGGCCGCGAGCTGCTGCCGGCCGAGCTGTTCGTCGGCCACCTGTCCAAGGACACCGAAGTGGCCGACTGGGCCGTGGCCTGGGTGCCGGAAGGCGAACTGGTGCAGGAAAGCTACGTCAACCTCATCCCCACCGCCCAGGGCGGCACGCACGTGAACGGCCTGCGCTCGGGCTTCACCGACGCGCTGCGGGAATTCTGCGACTTCCGCAACCTGCTGCCGCGCGGAGTGAAGCTGGCGCCCGAGGACGTCTGGGACCGGGTGAGCTACGTGCTCAGCCTGAAGATGACCGACCCGCAGTTCAGCGGCCAGACCAAGGAACGCCTGAGCTCGCGCCAGGCCGCCGCCTTCGTCGAGGGCGCGGCGCACGACGCCTTCTCGCTGTGGCTCAACCAGCACGTGGAAACGGGCCTGCAGATCGCCCAGCTGGCCATCGACCGGGCCGCGGCGCGCCTGAAGACCGAAAAGCAGGTCACCCGCAAGAAGATCACCCAGGGCCCGGCCCTGCCCGGCAAGCTGGCCGACTGCCAGGAGCGGGATCCCGCCAAGTCCGAACTGTTCATCGTCGAGGGCGA
>DNNT01000165.1 GCA_003497545.1 Arenimonas sp.
CGTGCCCGGAATCAGGGCCATGTTCTCCAGCCCGCACAGGCCGCGCGCCAGGGTCCAGGCCACCAGGTCGTTCCAGTTCATGCCGGCTTCGGCCCGCACCAGGGCGGTGTCGCCGTCGTCCTGGACGATGCGCACGCCGGCCATGGTCAGGCAGATCGCCACGCCGGGGAAGTCGCCGGCGAAAAGCAGGTTGCTGCCTTCGCCCAGCACCAGCACCGGGCCGTCGCGCAGCATGGCGAATTCGAACAGTTCGGCGAGTGCGTCGGCGCGCGACACGTCGGCCATCATCGCGGCGCGGGCGGGGACGCGGAAGGTGTTGCGGCCGGCCAGCGAGACGTTCTCGGCCAGCTGGTAGCCGCTCACGCCACGCCCTCGCGGCGCCGGCGGATGGCGTCCACGCATTCGCCGATCAGCTCGGGGCCGCGATAGACCAGGCCGGTGTAGAACTGCACCATCAGCGCGCCGGCGGTGATCTTGCCGGCCGCGTCGGCGCCGCTGAGGATGCCGCCGACGCCGATCACCGGGATGCCGTCGTCCAGGCGGCCGCGCAGGCGGCGCAGCACCGCGGTGGACTTGCCGTACAGCGGCGCGCCCGACAGGCCGCCGGCTTCCGTGGCCAGCTTGTGGCCTTCCACCGGCAGGCGGTCGAGCGTGGTGTTGGTGGCGATGACGCCGTCGACCTTGAGGTCGGAGAGCACGCGGGCGCAGGCGTCCACGTCGTCGTCGGACAGGTCGGGGGCGATCTTCACCAGCATCGGCACGCGCTTGCCGTGCTGCGCGCCCAGGCGCTCCTGGGCCTCGCGCAGTTCGCCGACGAGGCGGCGCAGCTGCTGTTCTTCCTGCAGCTCGCGCAGGCCGGCGGTGTTGGGCGAGGAAATGTTGACGGTGACGTAATCGGCCAGCGGGTACACGCGCTCGAGGCAGTAGAGGTAATCCTCGGCCGCGTCCTCGTTGTGGGTGTCCTTGTTCTTGCCGATGTTGATGCCCAGCAGGCCGCCCTTGCGGCGTGCGCGCGAGACGTTGCGCACCAGCGCGTCCACGCCGCCGTTGTTGAAGCCCAGGCGGTTGATGACGGCGTTGTGCTCGGGCAGGCGGAACATGCGCGGCTTCGGGTTGCCTTCCTGCGGCCGCGGCGTGACCGTGCCCACTTCGACGAAGCCGAAGCCCAGCGCCAGCAGCGCGTCCACGTGGGCACCGTTCTTGTCCAGGCCGGCCGCGCAGCCCACCGGGTTCGGGAACACCAGTCCGAAGGCCTTGGTCGGCAGCGGCCGGGGCTTGCCCGCCAGCAGCGGGTTCATCCCCAGCCGGTAGGCCGCCTCGATGCCGCGCAGGCCCAGGTCGTGGGCCCGTTCGGCGTCGAGGTGGAACAGGAAGGGCTTGGCCAGCGAATACATGCGCAGCCGCCGGTCAGAGGTTGCCGCTGGCGCCCAGCAGGGCCAGCAGTGCCGCCAGGCCGCCGAAGAACAGGATGAAAGCCAGGATCGTCAGCACCGTGATCACGACCGTCGCCCAACCCAGCACGAGGCCGGCGATGGCCAGGCCGTCGCCGTCCATCTGGCCGGCCGCGCGCCGGATCTCGGCGCGGGCCATGTGGCCGGTGATGATGGCCAGAAGGCTGCCGAGCAGGGGCAGGAAGGTCCAGCCGAGGACGCCGGTGACCAGGCTGGTGATGGCGAGGGCGCTGGTCTGCCGGGGAGTCGTGTTCATGGTTGGCCTCAGAGGTCGAACTTGATGCCCTGGGCCAGCGGCAGCGCGTCGGAGTAGTTGATGGTGTTGGTCTGGCGGCGCATGTAGACCTTCCACGCGTCGGAACCGGATTCACGGCCACCGCCGGTTTCCTTCTCGCCGCCGAACGCGCCGCCGATCTCGGCGCCGCTGGTGCCGATGTTGACGTTGGCGATGCCGCAATCCGACCCCGCGGCGGAGAGGAAGGTTTCCGCCTCGCGCAGGTTCAGGGTGAAGATGCAGGACGACAGGCCCTGCGGCACGTCGTTCTGCATGGCGATGGCGTCCTCGAGGTCGGAGTAGGGCATGACGTAGAGGATCGGCGCGAAGGTCTCGTGCTGGACGATCTCGTCGCTGTTCTTCAGGCCGGTGACGATGGCCGGCAGCACGAAGTTGCCCGGGCGGTCGATGCGCGCGCCGCCGGTCTCGACCTTGCCGCCGCTGGCCTTGGCCTTGGCGATGGCGTCGAGGTAGGCGTCCACGGCGTCGGCGCTGTTGAGCGGGCCCATCAGGTTGGCCGGGTCGGTCGGGTCGCCGATCTTCTTCTCCACCTGCTTGTAGGCCGCCACCAGCTTGGCCAGCACGTCGGCGTAGATGGACTCGTGCACGAACAGGCGGCGGGTGGTGGTGCAGCGCTGGCCGGCGGTGCCGACGGCGCCGAAGGCGATGGCCGGGATGGCCAGCTTCAGGTCGGCGGTGGGGTCGACGATGATCGCGTTGTTGCCGCCGAGCTCAAGCAGCGAACGGCCCATGCGGCGCGCGACGCGCTCGCCGACGTGGCGGCCGACCTTGGTCGAACCGGTGAAGCTGATCAGCGGGATGCGCTTGTCGTCGACGAAGTGCGCGGCCAGGTCGCTGCCGGCGTCGTTGAACAGGAAGAAGATGTCCGGGAAGCCGCCGGCGCGCAGGGCTTCGTTGCAGATCTTCATCGAGGCGATGGCCGACAGCGGGGTCTTGGGCGAGGGCTTCCAGATGCAGACGTCGCCGCAGACGCCGGCCACGAAGCTGTTCCAGGCCCACACCGCCACCGGGAAGTTGAAGGCCGAGATGATGCCGACGATGCCCAGCGGGTGGTACTGCTCGTACATGCGGTGGCCCGGGCGCTCGGAGTGCATGGTCAGGCCGTAGAGCTGGCGCGAGAGGCCGACGGCGAACTCGCCGATGTCGATCATCTCCTGCACTTCGCCGTCGCCTTCCGGCTTGGACTTGCCCATCTCCAGCGCCACCAGCGAACCCAGCGCGTCCTTGTGCTTGCGCAGGGCTTCCGCGCACAGGCGGATGGCTTCGCCGCGCTTGGGCGCCGGGGTGGTGCGCCAGACCTTGAAGGCGGCCTGGGCGCGCTCGAGGATCAGGTCGTAGTCGGCCTGCGAAGACGCGTAAACCTTGCCCAGCACCTCGCCGTTGCTCGGGTTGACCGGCTCGATCACGCCCGCGTCGCGGGTGGCCGACCACTCGCCGTGGCCGAGGTAGGTGCCGGATTCCTGGCCGGTGAGGCCAAGGGCGGTGAGGACTGCGTGGGTCATGGAAAGCTCCGGAAACGTGCGGCCGCGATGCGGCCGGGGAAATGGCGGCCCCGATACGATTCGAACGTACGACCTTCCCCTTAGGAGGGGGACGCTCTATCCAGCTGAGCTACGGGGCCAGGGCCTGCGAATTATCGCAGAAACCGCCGGCCGCCCCTAACCTGTCCGCAGGGCCTCGCGCAGGGCGGCGGCGTCGGGTGGCAGCGGTTCGGCCCGGCTGGGACGGGCGAGCATGGCCGCCAGCGCGGGCGGCACCGGCACCGCGCGGCCCAGCAGGGGCTCGACCACCTCGGGGAACTTGGCCGGATGGGCGGTGGCCACCACGCACCAGTCGCCGCCGGCGCCGCGTTCGCGGAGTCGGCGCAGCACCGCCACGGCGGTGGCGGTGTGCGGGCAGACGAGCTCGCCCAGCCCGGCGTACGCCTGGCGAACGGCGTCGCGGATGCCCGTGTCGTCCACGCTTTCGGCCTGCAGCGCGGCGCGCAGCCCGGCCGGGTCGGGGTAGAGCCAGGCCAGTCGTTCGAAGTTGCTGGGCGAACCCACGTCCATGGCATTGGCCAGGGTGGGGCGCACCGGCCGCGGCAGGTAATCGCCGCCGGCGAAAAATTCGCCCAGCACCGGGTTGGCATTGGTGGCCAGCGCCACCTCGCCGACGGGCAGGCCCAAACGCCGCACCAGCACCGCCGCCAGCGCATTGCCCAGGTTGCCGGTGGGCACCACGAACGACAGCGGCCGCCCGGTGGCCGCGTGGTGGCGCAGCGCGGCCTGCGCGTAATACGCCATCTGCGGCAGCAGGCGGCCCAGGCTGATGCTGTTGGCCGAACTCAGCGGCACCTCGGCGCGCAGCGCGGCGTCGCCCAGCGTGGCCTTGGCCAGGCGCTGGCAGTCGTCGAAATCGCCGGCCACGGCGAAGGCGCGCACGTTGCCGCCGAAGCCGCCGAGCTGGTGCGCCTGGCGCGGCGACACCCGGCCGTCGGGATAGAGGATGGCGACGCGGAAACCTTCGCGGCCATGGAAGGCGGCGCCCACCGCCGCACCGGTGTCGCCGGAGGTGGCCACCACGATGGTCAGCGGTTTCGTGGCGCCACGCTGGCCCGGGGCCAGGCAGGCGGCCAGGAAGCCCGCGCCGTAATCCTTGAAGGCGGCAGTGGGGCCGTGGAAAAGCTCGAGCACCTGGTCGTCGCCGAAGCGCCGCAGCACCGGCTCCACCGCGAACGCGGCGTGGCACGCCTCCGGCAGCGTCGCCGCCAGCGGATCGTGTTCGAAGAAGGGCTGCAGCAGCCGGGTGGCGAGCTCGGCCAGGCTGGCATCCGGGTCGAACTCCGCGATGCGCCGCACCGGCAGGAGCGCCGGCACGTACAGGCCGCCGTCGGGCGCCAGCCCCGCGGCCAGGGCCTCGCTGGCGCCGACGGGCGGGNNCGGGCCGGCGACCGGTGAAACGTAAACGTCGCTGTCGAGGCCGGCGGAGCGGAACGCCGCGGCCATGGCGGCGGCGCCGTGCCGGGCTTCGCCGGCGTGCTCGAACCACGCGAACACGCTGGGGCCGGCGCCGGAAATGCTGGCGCCCATCGCGCCGGCGTCCAGCGCGGCCTGCTTCACCGCGGCGAAACCGGGGATCAGCGGCGCGCGGCGCGGTTCGACCAGGACGTCTTCCAGGCCCGCGCGCACCAGGGCCGCGTCGCCGCGTTCGCAGCCCAGCAGCACCTGCGCCAGGCGCGCGCTTTGCGCCACGAACTCGCCGAGCGCATAGGCGCCGGCGAGGGCTTCGCGTGCGCGGCGGGTTTCCAGCACCGCATGCGGGTGCACCACGGCGCAGTGCCAGGCATCAGGCACGCNNCCGCCCACCAGCATCGGGCCCACGTTATCGCCGTGGCGGCCGCCGCTGGCCACGGCCTCGCCCTCGAGTGCGAACGGGTACAGCGCGTCGCGCGGCAGCGGCGCATCGAGCAGCGCGTTCGCAGCCACCAGCGCCGCCACGCAGGAAGCCGCCGAACCACCCAGGCCCGAGCCCAAGGGCAGGCCCTTGTCGAGCTCGACTTCGAAGCCGTGGCGGGCGCCGGTGCCGGCCAGCAGCGCCAGCAACGCGGCGCCGGCGGTGTTGCGCGCGGGTTCGAGGGGCAGGGCGGTGGCGCAGCCGCGGATGGCCGCGATGCGCACGCCGGGCGCGTCGGTGCGGCGCACGGTGGCGGTGTCGCCAGGGCCGGCCACGCTGTGGCCGAGCAGGTCGAAACCCACCGCCACGTTGCCCACGGACGCCGGCGAGAAGGCGCGCGCGACGGCGCCGCTCACAGGCGTGCCCCCAGCGAAGCGGCCAGCCGCAGCAGGTCGGAGAAAACGCCCGCGGCGGTGACCTCGGGGCCAGCACCGGGGCCCTGCACGATGAGCGGATTGTCGCGGTAGCGTCGGGTGGTGAATTGCACGATGTTGTCGGTCAGTCGCAGGTGGGCGAAAGCGTGGTCGGCGGGCAGCGGCAGCAGCGACACGCTGGCCCCGCCATCGTGCCCGAGACGCGCGACGTAGCGAAGCACCTTGTTGGCCGCGCGGGCCTGCTGAAGGCGCTGGGCCATCGGCGCGTCGAGCTGGTCGAGCGCCGCGAGGAAGGCTTCGCGGTCCATGCCCTGCAGTGCCGGCGGCACCAGGCCCTCGACCCGCACGTCCTCCAGCGACAGCGCGATGCCGGCTTCGCGCGCCAGGATCACCAGCTTGCGCGCCACGTCCATGCCCGACAGGTCCTCGCGCGGGTCGGGTTCGGTGTAGCCCAGCGCGCGTGCCTCGCGCACCAGCGCCGAGAAGGGCTGGCTGCCGTCGTATCGGTTGAACAGCCAGGCCAGCGTGCCCGAGAGGATGCCTTCGACGGCAATCAGTTCGTCGCCGGTGTCGAGCAGGTCGCGCAGGGTCTGGATCACCGGCAGGCCGGCGCCGACGGTAGCCTCGTGGCGCAGGCGCGTGCCGCCGGCGCGCTGCGCCGCGGTGATCGCCTCGCGCCGCGCCCAGGGGCCCGCCAGCGCATGCTTGTTCGGCGTGATCACGTGGATGCCGGCGGCCAGCCAGCCGGCGTAGCGGTCGGCGACGGCGTCGCTGGCGCTGCAGTCGATCACCACCGCATGCGGGAAGTGCGCCGATTGCAGGTGCGTGGCCAACTCGTCAAGGCCGGCCGCCGGCGCGGCGGCCAGCAGTTCGCGCCACTCTCCGGGCGCGGCGCCGTCGCCGCGCCAGAGCCGGCGGCTGTCGGCCAGCGCGCGCAGGCGCAGGTCCAGGCCCGACTCGCGCTGCAGCCGCGGCATGGCCGCCTCCAGCTGCGCCAGCAGGGCCGAACCCACCTGCCCGGTGCCCACCACCGCCAGTGCCACGGTCTGCGGCGACAGCCAGAAGCCGGCGTGCGCGGCACGCAGTGCGCGGGTCTGGTCCGCCGCCGCGATGGCGACCGAGATATTNNGCGCGGTGCGTCGGCTTCGGCCACCGCCACCGAGATGCTGCGCTCGGAAGCGCCCTGCGCGATCGCCCGCACGTTCACGCGGGCCCGCGCCAGGGCGCCGAACAGGGCCGCCGCCACGCCCGGCCGGCCCGCCATCCCGTCGCCTACCGCGGCCAGCACCGCCACGCCCGGCACCAGCTGCACGCCCTGCACCTGGCCGGCCGCGAGCTCGCGCTGGAAGGCGCGGCGCAGCGCGGCCGCCGCGGCTTCCGCTTCGGTCGCTCGCACCACGCTGCAGATCGAATGTTCCGACGACCCCTGCGAGATCATCACCACCGAAATGCCTGCGGCATGCAGCGCCGAGAACACGCGCTCGGCGGTGCCGGGCACGCCGATCAGGCCGGTGCCTTCCAGGCTCACCAGCGCCAGCCCCGGGCTGAGCGTGAGCCCCTTCACCGGACCGTCGCCGCGCCCTTCCGCGGTGACCAGGGTGCCCGGCAGTTCCGGCCGGAAGGTGTTTCGGATGCGCACGGGCAGGGCGCGCGCGATCGCCGGCGTCAGCGTCTTCGGATGGATCACCTTCGCGCCGAAATAGGCCAGCTCGCAGGCTTCGCGATAGCTCAGCCCCGGCAGCGGCACGGCTTCCGGCACCAGCCGGGGGTCGGCCGAGAGCACGCCGTCCACGTCGGTCCAGATCGTCAGTTCCGTGGCGTCGAACAGCGCGGCGAAGATGGCCCCCGAGAAGTCGCTGCCATTGCGCCCGAGCACGGTCGGCCGGCCGTCGGCATCGGCGGCGACGAAGCCGGTGGCCACCACCCGCGGCTGCGGATGGGCCTGGCGCCAGGCGCGCAGGCGTTCGGCGCTGCGGGGCCAGTCCACTTCGACGCCCAGCTCGCCGCGTCCCACCACCATCACGTCGCGCGCGTCTAGCAAGGCCACGCTGGCCCCGCGGGCGCACAGGTGCGCCCACAGCAGCCGCGCCGACCACACTTCGCCCAGGCCCTGGATGCGTTCGGCCACCTCGCGACCGGGACTGCCCAGCACGGCCACGGCCTGCAGGCAGGCCGCCAGCGCTTCGAACTGCGCGTCGAGCCAGGCCTGGAGCGCCGCGTCCTGCGCGTCGAGCAGTCCGCGCGCCGCGGTGGCGTGGCGCAGGCGCAGCGCGTTCCAGTCGTCGCGCCAGTCTTCGCCGGCCGCCGCGCGCGCCAGCAGGCTGATCAGCGCATCGGTGACGCCCTGCATGGCCGAGACCACGCACACCTGCGCCGGTTCGCCGGCGGCCTGCAGAAGGTCGGCCACGTGGCGGATGCGGCCGGCATCGGCCATCGAACTGCCGCCGAACTTGTGTGCCCGCGGGCGCAGGGCCGCGGCGACGGGTGGGGCAAGGACCTGGGGTGACGACGCGTTCATGCAGCCTCCGTGGGGAGGCCTCGCCGATCGTCAGGGGGGAAGACACCGCGGCCCGCCCTCTGTCGAGGTGCGGGGCCTTGGTTGGATGGATTTATCCAGGCAGGACCGACCGCACCACCGCGAGGGTAGTGGTGGTCGTAGTGGTGGTGGTGAAGCGCCGGGACATGGCCCGACTGTGCTGGGGCGCCGCGGCGGCTGTCAAGCGCGGGAAAAAGAAAGGGCCAGGCTTGCGGCCTGGCCCTTTCGGAATCGTGGTGGAGAGGATGGGGATCGAACCCACGACCTCGTCATTGCGAACGACGCGCTCTCCCAGCTGAGCTACCCCCCCACGGAAGGTCCGGAAATTATAGAGGCATGTTCCGGCGATGGCTAGCCGCCGGACAAAATCGGCGCCAGGCGCGGTTCCAGCAGCTCGCGGCGCCAGCCTTCCAGGGCCTCGGGCCAACCCCGGCCCTCGAGCAGGGCCTCGAGGTGGCGGCGAGCGCAGAGCAGGCCCTCGGGCAGGCCCTGGGCCTCGGCCACGGCGGCCACGGCCTGCTGGAGGGCCTTGATGCGCTGCTTGTCCAGGCTGTCGCCGCTGACCAGCGGGATGGCGCGGTCGGCCTCGGTGACCGGCGCCGACAGCGTTTCCCAAAGCTCGCCGCGCGACTTGCGCGGGGCCTTGGGGTGGCGATCGAGCACGGCGCCGAATTCGCGGAAATCCGACGGCGGTCGGCGCGCCAGCGCCACGGCCAGCTCGTTGTCGAGGATCCAGCTCCTGGGCTTGTCGGCGCGGCGCGCTTCGACCTCGCGCCAGCGCAGCATCCGGCACAGGCGCACCTGGCCGTCGGCGTCGAGCGTCTGCGCGCTGCGCACGCCCAGGTGCGGGTAGGGGTCGTCGCCTTCCTGGGCGGCGTTGCGCAGGGCGCGTTCGGCGTCGGCGCGCAGCCAGGCGTGGCGGCCGCGTTCAGCGAGCTCCCGGTCGAGGAAGGCATGGACGGCGTGCAGGTGGCGCACGTCGTCGGCGGCGTATTCGCACTGGGACTCGCTGAGCGGGCGGCGCAGCCAGTCCGAGCGAGTTTCGCCCTTGGCCAGCTGTACGCCGGTGACCTGTTCCACCAGCTTCTGGTAACCGAGGCCGGCACCGAGCCCGCACATCGCCGCGGCCACCTGGGTGTCGAACAGCGGCGCCGGCAGGGCCTGGCAGCCGCGCTGCAGGGCCTGCAGGTCCTCGCTGGCGCTGTGCATCAGCTTGGTCACGGCCGGGTCCTGCAGCAGCGGGCGCAGGGCTTCGGGCATGCCGGGTACCAGCGGGTCGACCAGGATGATTTCGCCGGGGATGGCCAGCTGCACCAGGGCGAGCTGCGGGTAGTAGGTGCGTTCGCGGATGAATTCGGTGTCCAGCGCCACCAGGGGCTGGCCGGCCCAGCGGGCCAGGGTTTCGGACAGGGCTTGCGGGGAGGAGATCCAGTGGTGCACGGGGTTCGCTGCGGTTGCCAGGAGCCGGCACCTTAGCCTAAGTTCGGCTCGCCAGACCGTTCCGACGCCAGGGGCGCCGCCGTTCCACGACGATGACCACGCTTGAGCGAATCCTCCCGGTCGGGCTGCTGGCCGCCCTGCTGCTGGGCGGCTGCGGCGCTTCCCAAGATCCCGATGCCGCCGCGCCGGCAAGCGCGCCCGCGCCCGTGGACCCGGCCGAGCTCGAGGCTGAAGTCGTGCTCGCCCCCGCGGCCGAAGAAGCCGAGGTGCCGGCCTGGATGCCGGACATCAGCCCGGTTCCGGCGAACCGTTTCCGCCAGGCGCTCAAGGCCGCGGCAGAGGACGAGGCCAATGGCCGCCTGCTGGCCGAACCGCCGCCCGTCGCCGCCGAAACCCTCCCGTCCGAAACCGCGGGGGAGCGGGAAGCCCCTGCCCCGGGGGCGCTCGAGCGCTACCTCGGCGTGCTCGCCACCGACGCCACCGAGGCCACCGCGCTGGCGGGCGTGGAACGCATCCTCACCCAGCTGCAGCAGCGCGGCCGCGCCGCCCTGGCCGAAGCCCGGTTCGTGGACGCCGAGCGCTACGAACGCGTCTGCGCCCGCGCCCAGCCGCAACATCCGGGCCTGGCGGCTTACCGCGAGGCGATCGCCGCGGCCCGCCGCGCCCAGGAAAGCGTGCGCCTCGCGGAAGCGCGCGCCGCCGCGAACCGCATCTTCAAGCCCGAGGGCGGCGGCGCCGTCGTCGCCTACCGCGAGGCGCTGGCCGCCTTCCCCGACTTCGCGCCGGCCCGCGACGGCCTGGCCCGGCTGCAGGCCGCGCACCTCAACCGCGCGCTGCAGGCGGCGCAGGAGGGCGATTACGCCGGCTCCGAACGCCTGCAGGCCGAGGCCGGCCGCATCGTGCCCGACTCGACCGCGCTGCAGGACATGGCCGCGCGTATCGTCGAACTGCGCCAGGCGCGCACCGAACAGCTGCTGGCCCAGGGCCACGCCGCGGTGGACGCGCTCGACCTCGAGCTGGCCGCGCGCCGCCTCGCCGAAGCCGAGCAGGTGTCGCTGCAGGCCCAGGGCCTGGACGCGCTGGGTGAACGCATCGTCATGGCACGCCACTACGGCCGCTTCCGCCCCGGCCAGGTGTTCCGCGAGCCATTGGCCATCGGCGGCGAGGCGCCGGAGATGGTGGTGCTGGCACATGGCCGCTTCGAGATGGGCTCGCCGGAAGAAGAATCCGGCCGCCTCGACAACGAAGGCCCGCGGCACGAGGTGGACTTCGCGCGCGGCTTCGCCATCGCCCGCAACGAAACCACCGTGGCCGAGTTCCGCGCCTTCGTCGAGGCCACCGGCCACCGTAGCGTCGCCACCCGGCGCGGCCGCTCCACCGTGTACGACGAAAAGGGCGGCGTGATGGGCGAACACGGCCGCGTGGACTGGCGCCGCGATTACGCCGGCAGCCCCGCGCAGCCCGAGCTGCCGGTGGTGCACGTGGCCTTCGAGGACGCCGAGGCCTATGCGGCCTGGCTGTCGGCGCAGACCGGCCAGCGTTACCGCCTGCCCAGCGAGGCCGAGTTCGAATACGCGCTGCGTGCGGGCCGCGCCGAGGCTTATCCCTGGGGCGAGGGCGTGCCGCCACGCGTGGTCGGCAACCTCACCGGCGACGGCGACGAGTCGCGGCTCAAGCGCAAGTGGGCCAATGCCATTCCCGATTACGCCGACGGCCACTGGGGCCCGGCACCGGTGCGCAGCTACCCGGCCGAGGCCTTCGGCACCTTCGACCTGGTCGGCAACGTCTCGGAGTGGGTGCTCGATTGCTGGCACGACGGCTACCGCCGCGCGCCGCGCGACGGCAGCGCTTGGGTCAACCCCGGCTGCGAAGAGCGGGTGCTGCGCGGCGCCTCCTGGGCCAGTTCGCTGGAGCGCGCGCGTTCGGCCTACCGGCAGTCGGCGCCGGCCCAGACGACCAATGCGCGCGTGGGTTTCCGCGTGGTGCGCGAGCTCTGAGCGGCCTCAGAAACTGATGAACAGGCCGCCGTTCACCGGCAGGTTCACGCCGGTGAGGTAACCGGCGTCGTCGCCGCACAGGAACACCACCGCCCGCGCCACGTCGGCCGGTTCGCCGATGCGGCCCGCCGGCACCATGGCCAGCACCTGTTCGCGCACGGCCT
>DNNT01000238.1:0-8759 GCA_003497545.1 Arenimonas sp.
ATCAACGTCGAGACCGACGAGATCATCGGCGACCTGACCCGCCACGGCGAGCGCCTGCTGGTGGCCCAGGGTGGCGTCGGCGGCAAGGGCAACGTGCACTTCAAGAGCTCGGTGAACCGCGCGCCGCGCAAGGCCGGGCAGGGCACGCCCGGCGAGGAGCGCGAGATCCGCCTGGAGCTGAAGCTCCTGGCCGACGTCGGCCTGCTCGGCTTCCCGAACGCCGGCAAGTCCACCTTCATCCGCGCCGTTTCCGCGGCGACGCCGAAGGTGGCCGATTACCCGTTCACCACCCTGTACCCGAACCTGGGCGTGGTCAGCGTCGAAACCGACCGCAGCTTCGTGATCGCCGACATCCCTGGCCTGATCNNCTGGGCCTGCCCAATGCCGGCAAGTCGACCTTCCTCGCCGCGGCCAGCGCGGCCAAGCCCAAGATCGCGGACTATCCCTTCACGACCCTGGTGCCCAATCTGGGCATGGTGGATCTGTCGCCGACCGAGCGGTTCGTCATCGCCGACATCCCCGGCCTGATCGAGGGCGCCGCCGACGGCGCCGGCCTGGGCGCGCAGTTCCTGCGCCACGTGCAGCGCACCCGCCTGCTGCTGCACCTGGTGGACCTGGCGCCGTTCGACGAGCAGGTGGACCCGGTGCAGCAGGTGCGCGCCATCGAGGCCGAGTTGCGCAAGCACGACCCGGCCATGCTGGAGAAGCCGCGTTGGCTGGTGATGAACAAGGCCGACCTGCTGCCCGAGGACGAGCGCCAGGCGCGCGCCCGGGCCGTGGTGGAGGCGCTGGACTGGAAGGAGCCCTGGTTCCTGGTGTCGGCCATTGGCCGCGAGGGCACCTGGCCGGTGGTCCTGAAGGTGCAGCAGTTCTTCGACGACCAGAAGGCCGCGGCCCTGGAGGCGGCGCAGGACGTCGCCGCGCGCGCGGAGATGAGCCGCAATGCCTGAGCCGGTCGTCGCGTTCGCGCGCCTGCCGGCCGGCGCCGGCAAATCCCGGGCAGCAAAAAGGCCGGCTTGCGCCGGCCTTCTTTCGCCGATCGGCGGGGCGCCCGGGGGCGCCGCCGGATCAGGCCTGCTTCAGGGCCTTGATGTGGGCCGTGATGCGGCTCTTGTGGCGGGCAGCCTTGTTCTTGTGGATCAGGCCGCGGGCCGAGTAGCGGTCCAGGATCGGCTGGGCGGTCGCGAAGGCGGCCTCGGCGCCGGCGGCGTCCTTGGCTTCCAGGGCCTTGATGACCTTCTTCACGGCGGTGCGCAGCATGGAGCGCTGGCTGGCATTGCGGGCGTTGCGGACGACGGTCTGCTTGGCGCGCTTCTTGGCGGACTTGATGTTGGCCACGGAGGGCTCCTGAAATCGTTGGACGAGGGCCGGGGTGCGAATTCCCGGCCGGGATTCGGGGGTGGTGCTGGAAAGACCCGAAATTATGGGGGATTCAGTGGCTTGAGTCAAATCCCCCTTGCCGCCCCGGGGGTGGGGGCATGAGCGGGGCCGGCCAGGGCAAGTCGCGGGGCGGCCTGCTGCGGTCCACCGCGGTGTTCAGCGCCATGACCCTGCTGTCGCGCATCGCCGGCTTCGTGCGCGACGTGGTGCAGGCCAGCTTCTTCGGCGCCGGCGGCATCGTCGACGCCTTCGCGGTAGCCTACCGCATCCCCAACTACCTGCGCCGCATCTTCGCCGAGGGCTCGTTCGCCTCGGCCTTCGTGCCGGTGCTGTCGGAGCTGCGCCAGAAGGGCGACGAAAAGGCGCTCAAGGACTTCCTCGACCACGTGGCCGGTGCCCTGTGCGCCACCGTGCTCGTGGTCAGCGGCCTGGGCATGCTGGCGGCGCCGGTGGTGGTGGCCCTGATCGCCCCGGGCAGCCTGGACGACCCGGAGAAGTTCGGACTCACCGCCGACATGCTGCGCATCGTCTTCCCCTACCTGGCCCTGGTGTCGATGACCGCGCTGTCGGGAGCAGTGCTCAACAGCTTCCAGCGCTTCGCCCTGCCGGCCGTCACCCCGGTGTTGCACAACCTGGCCGTGATCGCCGCCATGTATGGTCTGGCGCCTTTCCTTGACGTACCGGTGAAGGCCCTGGCCTGGGGCGTGCTGGCGGCCGGCGCCCTGCAACTGGCGCTGCTGTGGCCGGCGATGGGCCGCCTGGGGCTACGCCCGCGCCTGCGTCTGAACCTCCGGCACGAGGGCGTGCGCCGGGTGGGCCAGCTGATGCTGCCGACGCTGTTTTCGTCCTCGGTGGCCCAGCTCAACCTGATCGTGGGCACCATGTTCGCCTCGCTGCTGGTGGATGGCAGCCCGAGCTGGCTGTATTACTCCGACCGGCTGGTCGAATTCCCGCTGGGCATGTTCGGCGTGGCCCTGGGCACGGTGATCCTGCCGCACCTGGCGCGCCGCCACGCCGACGCCGACACGGTGGGCTACGCCGCCGCGCTCGACTGGGGCCTGCGCACGGTGCTGCTGCTGGCGGTGCCGGCGGCGCTGGGCCTGGCATTGCTGGCCGAGCCGCTGGCGGTGGTCATCTTCGAGCGCGGCGAGTTCGTGGCGGCCGACAGCCGCATGACCTCGCTGAGCCTGATGGCCATGAGCCTGGGCATTCCCGGCTTCATGGCAAGCAAGGTCCTGCTTTCGGCCTTCTACGCCCGGCAGGACACGAAGACGCCGATGCGTGCCGCCGTGGCCACGGTCTTCATCAACGTGGGCCTGACGGCCGCCATCACCACGCCGCTGTGGCTGGGCGCCGTGCCCGGGGCCCATGCCGGCATCGCGCTGGCCACGGGCCTGGCCGGCCTGGCCAATGCGCTGCTGCTCTGGTGCTACCTGAGCCGCGACGCCGGATTCACGCTGTCCCCGGGCTGGGGCCGGCACCTGCTGCGCATCGGGCTGGCCAGCCTTGCCCTGGCGGCCGCCGTGCTGCTGGCCGCCCACGCGGTGGGTGACTGGCGCGCCTGGGGCGGCGTGGCCCGCTGGCTGCTGCTGCTGGGGGTGGTGGCGGCGGGCGCAGGCGCCTACGGCCTGGCGCTGCTGGCCACCGGCTGGCGCCCGCGCGAGCTGCGCGGCGGATGAGCGCTGCCGGCTATAATTTCCGCATGAGCAAGCTGTTCCGGGACGTGGTGGGCAACCAGGATTGCCCGCAGGGCAGCGTGGTTTGCATCGGTGCCTTCGACGGCCTCCACCGGGGGCACCAGGCCCTGGTCGGCCACGTGCGGGCGCGTGCGCGCGCCGCGGGCCTGGCTGCCGTGGCGCTGAGCTTCGAACCGCTGCCGCGTGAATTCTTCGCCCCGGCCAACCCGCCGGCGCGCCTGCTGCTGCCGCGCGCCAAGTTCGAAGGCCTGCGCGCGGCGGGCATGGACGTGGTCGGCCTGCTGCGCTTCAACGCCGCCATGACGGCGATGAGTGCCGAGGAGTTCGTCGAGCGCGTGCTGGTGCAGCGGCTGTCGGCGCGCGAAGTCTGGGTGGGCCCGGGTTTCCGCTTCGGCCATGGCCGCAAGGGCGACCTGGCGCTGCTGCAGGCGCTGGGCAAGGTGCATGGCTTCGCAGCAGGGGAGATCGAGCCGGTGGTGGACGCCGACGGCCGCGTCTCCGCCAGCGCGGTGCGCGCGCACCTGGCGGCCGGCAACCTGGACGCCGCGGCCCTGGCCCTGGGTCGGCGTTATGCCATCAGCGGAAAGGTGGTGCGCGGCAAGCAGCTCGGCCGCCAGCTCGGCTACCCTACGGCGAACCTGCGCCTGGCCGGCAAGCGCGCCGCGCTCGGCGGCATTTTCGCGGTGTGGGTGCATGGCATCGGGCCCGGGCCGCGCGCCGGTGTGGCCAGCCTGGGCACGCGGCCGACGGTGCAGGGCGTCGAGCCCTTGCTCGAGGCGCATGTGTTTGATTTCGATGGCGACCTGTATGGCCGCCGCATCGAAGTGGAGTTCGTCGCCAAGCTGCGCGACGAGGAGAAGTTCGACGACCTGCCCGCCCTGGTCCGACAGATGGACCGGGACGCCGAGCAGGCCCGGCGCGCCTTGCGCCAAGACAGGGAAGAAGGCGGAGTGACGGCGTGAGCGAGAACGGCAGCAAGGATTACAAGCACACCATCAGCCTGCCGGAGACGGCGTTCCCGATGCGCGGCGACCTGCCCAAGCGCGAGCCGGGCATGCTGACCGGCTGGCAGCAGCGCGGGCTGTACGCGCAGGTGCGCGAGAAGGCCAAGGGCCGCCCGCGCTTCGTGCTGCACGACGGCCCGCCGTACGCGAACGGTTCGATCCACATCGGCCACGCCGTGAACAAGGTGCTCAAGGACCTGGTGGTGAAGTCGAAGCTGCTCTCGGGCTTCGACGCGCCCTACGTGCCGGGCTGGGACTGCCACGGCCTGCCGATCGAGCTGGTGGTGGAAAAGAAGTTCGGCAAAGTCGGCGACAAGCTCGACGCCGCCGCCTTCCGCGCAAAGTGCCGCGAATACGCCGCCGAGCAGATCGCCGGCCAGTCCAAGGATTTCCAGCGCCTGGGCGTGCTGGGAGACTGGGAGCATCCCTACCGCACCATGGACTTCGCCTTCGAGGCGGACATGCTGCGCGCGCTGGCCCGCATCATCGAGAACGGGCACCTGAGCCGCGGCGTGAAACCGGTGCACTGGTGCTTCGACTGCGGCTCGGCGCTGGCCGAGGCCGAGATCGAATACGCCGACAAGGTCTCGCCGCAGATCGACGTGGCCTACGACGCCTTCGAACCCGCCGCGCTGGCGGCGAAATTCGGCGCGCAGGCGGGCGACGCCGTCGTGGCGGTGCCGATCTGGACCACCACGCCCTGGACGCTGCCGGCCTCGCTGGCCGTCACGCTCGGCCCGGAAGTGGACTACGTGCTGGTCGAAGGCCCGGTGCGCGAGGGCAAGCGCGTGCTGCTGGTGCTGGCCGAGGCACTGCACGAGCCGGCGCTCAAGCGTTACGGCATCGACGCGCCCGTGGTGCTCGGCCGCGCCGCCGGCGCCGCGCTCGAGGGTTTCGAGCTGCGCCATCCGTTTTACGAGCGCCGCATCCCGGTCATCCTGGGCGAACACGTCACCACCGACGCCGGCACCGGCGCGGTGCACACGGCGCCCGGCCACGGCCAGGAGGACTACCAGGTCGGCGTGAAGTACGGCCTGCTCGAGAAGTACAAGACGCCCGAACTCAACCCGGTCGGCGGCAACGGCGTGTACCTGCCGGGCACGCCGCTGGTCGAGGGCCAGTTCATCTGGAAGGCGAACGATTCGATCCTCGAACTGCTGCGCGCGCGCGGCGTGCTGCTGGCCGCCGGCAAGCTCGAGCACAGCTACCCGCACTGCTGGCGCCACAAGTCGCCGGTGGCCTTCCGGGCCACGCCGCAGTGGTTCATCTCGATGGAACAGAAGGGCCTGCGCAGCGACGCGCTGGCCGCCATCAAGCAGGTGCAGTTCGTGCCCGACTGGGGCCAGGCCCGCATCGCCGGCATGGTGGAAGGCCGCCCGGACTGGTGCATCAGCCGCCAGCGCACCTGGGGCGTGCCGATCGCGCTGTTCATCCACAAGGTCAGCGGCGAACCGCACCCGCGTTCGGTCGAACTGATGCGCGCCGTGGCCGACCGCGTGGCGCAGCAGGGCGCCGACGCCTGGTACGCGCTCGACGCCGCCGAGCTGCTGGGCGCCGAGGCGGCCGAGTACGACAAGGTCACCGACATCCTCGACGTCTGGTTCGATTCCGGCGTCACCCACGAGGCGGTGCTGGCGGCGCGCGCGGCCGAGGGCCTGGGCAAACCGGCCGACCTCTACCTCGAAGGTTCCGACCAGCATCGCGGCTGGTTCCAGAGCTCGCTGCTCACCGGCGTGGCCATGGACCGCGCGGCGCCCTACAAGGCGGTGCTCACCCACGGTTTCACCGTGGACGCGCAGGGCCGCAAGATGTCCAAGTCCATCGGCAACGTGGCCCTGGTGCACGAGCTGCTGGAACAGCATCCGCCGGAAGCCCTGCGCTACGCCTTGCTCTCGGCCCACTACCGGCAGCCGCTGGAGTGGTCGGATTCGCTCATCGAACAGTGCGTGCGCACGCTCGACCGCCTCTACGGCACCCTGCGCGACCTGGGCGACGTGCCGGTGATCGAGCCGATCGTGCCGGTGGCCATCGAAGCCGCCCTGTGCGACGACCTCAACACCCCGGCCGCCCTGGCCGAACTGGCGCGCATCGCCGGCGAGGCCCGCAAGGCCGAATCGCCCATCGCCCGCGCCAGCCTGAAGGCCGAGCTGCTCGGCGGCGGCCTGCTGCTGGGCCTGCTGCAGCAGTCGCCGGCGGCCTGGTTCAGCCGTGGCGGCGCCGAGGGCGACGACGCCCGCATCCAGGCCCTGGTGGACGAGCGCAACGCCGCCAAGCAGGCGCGCGACTTCCTGCGCGCCGACGCCATCCGCAAGCAGCTGGCCGAAGAAGGCGTGCTGCTCGAGGACACCGCGCAGGGCGTGCGCTGGAGGCGTGCCTGATGCGCCCCACCGAAGCCAGCGCCGCCGCGGCCCAGGCCGCCATAGCCGAGGAGTTCAGCTTCTTCGGCGACTGGTCCGAGCGCTACCAGTACCTGATCGACCTGGGCCGCAAGCTGCCGCCCTTCCCCGAGGAATGGAAAACCGAGGCCAACCGGCTGCACGGCTGCCAGTCCATGGTCTGGATCGTGGCCGAAGGCACGGCCGACGAGCTCGAGTTCCACGCCATCAGCGACTCGACCATCGTTTCGGGCCTGATCTACCTCGCGCTGCGCGTCTATTCCGGCCGCAGCGCCGCCGAAATCCTGGCCACCTCGCCCGATTACATCGCGGCCATCGGCCTGGCCAAGCACCTCTCGCCGACCCGCAGCAACGGCCTCGCTTCGCTGCTTCAGTTCATCCAGGACACCGCGCGCCGGCACGCCCCGGCCTGACCCGAGGAAACGCCATGCCCCGCCTCCGCCTGCTCGCCAGCTGTCTGGCGCTAGCCCTCGCCGCCCCGGCCCTGGCCGCCCAGCCGCCTTCGCTGGCGCCGGCCCTGGCCGAGATGCCGGCTTCGCCGCAGGTGCTGGCGCCGGTGGTGGCGCGTTTCCGCGCCGACCTGGCCAGCCTCGAGCGCGTGCGTGACACCACCGCCGGCCCGCGCCGCCAGGCCGCGCTGTACCAGCTCTACCGCGACTGGCAAACGCGCTTGGGCGAGCTCGACGTGGCAACGCTGGGCCTGGAAGACCGCCTCGACGCCGCACTGTTCCAGCGCGACCTGGCCTACCGCCTGTCCCAGCTTGAGTTCCAGCGCAGTCGCTACGAAGAAGCCGCGACGCTGCTGCCGCGCGTCGACACACTCATTGCGCTGGCCGAAGCCCGCCGCGCGCTGGAATACCCCGAAGGCCGCGCCAGCGCCGAAACCCTGCACCAGGCCCGCCAGGCCCTGGCCGACCTGCAGGCCCGGCTGGAAAAGGACCCCAAGGCCCTAGGCAGCACGCCCATCGTGGCCTTCCGCGCGTCGCGCCTGCTCGAGGGCGTGCGCGGCGACCTGAAGCAGTGGCAGGAATTCCACGCCGGCTACGACCCCGATTTCAGCTGGTGGACGCGCCAGCCCTACGAGGCGCTCGACAAGCAGCTCGAGTCCTACGGCGCGCTGCTGCGCGACAAGCTGGCCGGCGCCCAGGACCCGGAAACCATCATTGGCGACCCGATTGGCCGCGAGGCGCTGCTCGAAGGCCTGCGCCACGAACTGATCCCCTACACGCCCGAGCAGCTGATGGACCTGGCCGAGCGCGAACTGGCCTGGTGCCAGCGCGAGCTCGCCAAGGCCGCCGCCGAGATGGGCGCGAAGGACTGGCACGAGGCGCTGGAGATCGTGAAGTCGCGCCACCCCGCGCCCGGCGAACAGCCGAAGCTCGTGGTGGAGCTGGCCGACGAGGCCATCAACTACCTCGTCGACAACGACCTGGTGAGCGTGCCCGAGCTGGCCAGGCGCGACTGGCGCATGACCATGCTCTCGCCCGAGTACCAGCTGCAGGCGCCGTTTTTCCTCGGCGGCCAGGACGTGTGGGTGGCCTACCCCACCGACACCATGCCGCACAACAAGAAGCTGATGGCGCTGCGCGGCAACAATCGCCACTTCTCGCGCGCCGTGGTGCACCACGAACTCATTCCGGGCCACCACCTGCAGTACTTCTACAACACCCGCTACCAGACCCACCGCGAGCTGTTCGACACGCCGTTCTGGACCGAGGGCTGGGCGCTGTACTGGGAGTTCCGCCTGTACGACCGGGGTTTCGCGAAGACGCCCGAGGACAGGATCGGCATGCTGTTCTGGCGCAGCCACCGCGCCGCCCGCATCCTGTTCTCGCTGGGTTTCCACCTGGGCAAGATGACGCCGGACCAGGCCGTTGACCTGCTGGTCGAGCGCGTCGGCCACGAACGCGAGAACGCCCGCGCCGAAGTGCGCCGCAGCTTCGCCGGCGACTACGGCCCGCTCTACCAGATCGCCTACATGATCGGCGGGCTGCAGTTCCGCGCCCTGCACGAGGAAATCGTCGGCGCCGGCAAGATGACCGAGCGCGACTTCCACGACGCCATCCTCAAGGGCGGCCCCATGCCCGTCGCCGCCGTGCGCGCGCGCCTGCGCGGCGAACTCCCGCCGGGCGAGCTGGCGGCGGACTGGCGGTTTTACGACTTCGATTGAGCTTGGGTTTTGAACACGGATTTACACGGATAAGAACCGATGAACACGGATAGAGCGAGTTCAATATTCGAATCGCTTTATCCGTGGAAATCCGCGTTCATCCGCGTAAATC
>DNNT01000238.1:8777-9065 GCA_003497545.1 Arenimonas sp.
GCGCTTGAGCGTGCTGTCGATCTTGCTGATCAGCTTGCGGTAGCGGTCGCGGGTGCGCAGTTCCAGGCTGTTCTCGGACTCGCGGCTGGCGCGCTCGGCTTCGTCGCCGACGTCACGCACTTCTTCCTTGAGGTTCTCGATGGTCTGCTTGGACTCCTCGACCAGGTCGTCCTTCCACTGCAGCAGGCGCTGGCGGAAGTATTCGAGCTGCATAGGGCCCATGTACTCCTCCTTCGCGCTCGGCTTGTAGCCGGCTGGGAGTTCCACGCGCTCGCGGGTCGGGGCGGG
>DNNT01000054.1 GCA_003497545.1 Arenimonas sp.
GGTCGAGGTTGCCGCGGCACAGGGTGTTCCACTGCGTGGCGGCCTTGGTGACTCCGCCGCGGTAGCGCGGCGCGTCCGGCGTGAGCTCGGTGCGCGAGAGCACCATGGCGGCGGCGCCGCAGCCGAGCGTGAGCGTGGCCAGCTCGTTGCGGAACTGTTCCTCGGTGACGTCCGGGCCGCTCAGGCGCTCGAGCGTCTTCTTGTAGGCCAGGTTGGCGGTCTCGCCGTCGACGACCAGGGCGTATTCGATTTCGCCGCGCTCGATCATGCGGCTGGCGATGTCCATGCCGTTGATGAAGGCGAGGCAGGCGTTGGCCACGTCGAAGTTCTGGCAGTGCTCGCCCAGGCCCAGGTTGCCCGACACGATGGAGGCGGTGGACGGCTCCAGGTAGTCGCGGCTGACCGAGGTGTTCACCAGCAGGCCGATCTTGCTGCGGTCCACGCCGGCGTCGGCGATGGCCTTCTCGGCGGCGAGGGTGGCGGCGTCCGAGGCCTGCACCTCGTCGTCCCACAGGCGGCGCGCGTAGATGCCGGCGATGTCCTGGAGGACGTCGGTCTTGATGCCCAGGCGGTCCATCGTGGGCTGGAGCCGGGCATTGATCTCGGCCGAGGACAACCGGTGCGGCGCGTCGATGTGCGCGAGGCCGGCGATGGAAACGTGCTGGAACAGCATGGCTGGGTTCGCCTAGAGGGAAACCCTTGAATCTTAACCGTTCCGGACCCCCGGCTCCAAACGCGGCGCCGGGGGGGTGAGGACGTGACCGGGACCTCAGTCTTCGATCGGATAGGTCTCGGCTTCGCCCTCGGCGACCGGGCGGGTCGTGGCGGCATTGGCCGCCGGGGCCGCGCCGCGGCAGCGGTAGGCCAGGAAACGCTGCTCGCCGTCGTCGGGCTCGCCCTTGGGCTGCACGGTGTCGGCGGCCAGGCCCGGGGCCTCGTTGCGGGCCAGGGTTTCGAGCTCGTCGCGCACCTTGATGTCGTTGCGCTCGTAGGGACCCAGGCGGTCACGCACCGACACCGCCACCTCGCCTCGCTTCTCGCAGGCCGACAGGTCCTGGCCGGGCGCGGCCACGCGCACCTCGGCGGCGCCCGGGGCCATCTTCACCCACGTGCAGGCGGAAGCGAGGGGAACCAGCAGCAGTGCAGCGGCAAGGATTCGCATGGGTCTCTCCGAAAAGAACACGGGCGGGATTGTCGCCCCGCCCGTGCTGAACCGGCAATGATCCGGAAGGCTTACTTGGCGGCCGCCGGCTTGCCGTCGGCGTCCACCACCTGCACCTCGCCCAGCTCGAGCGCGCGCACGCCTTGCTCGATCTTGGACAGGTCGCCCACCACCACCCAGGTCAGGGCCTCGGGGCGGATGGTGGCGGCGGCGGCGTGCACCGCTTCCGGGGTCAGGCCTTCGATCTTCGCCTTGCGCTGCACGACGTAGTCGTCCGGGCGCTGGTAGCGAACGATGCCGCCGATGGCGCCGAGCACGGCGTTGGCGGTTTCGTAGGAACCGGGCAGGCTGCGGATCTCGCTGGCCTGGATCTTGGCCACTTCCTCCGGCTTGGCCGGGGCCTTGCCGGTGGCGTATTCGCTGATCTCGCGCTGCAGCTCGGCGATGGACTCGGCGGTCTTGTCGATCTGCACCGCCGCGAACGCCAGCCACGGGCGCTGGCCCTTGGCGGCCTGCACGAAGCTGTAGGAGCCGTAGGCCCAGTGCTTGTCCTCGCGCAGGTTCATGTTCAGGCGCGAGCTGAACTCACCACCCAGCACCGAGTTGGCGATCTCGAACTCGGTCGCCTTGGCGTCCATGCTCGAGGGCGCCAGCTGGCCGACGTAGACATTGGCCTGGATCGCGCCCGGCTGGTCGACCAGGAACACGCGCGGCTTCGAGGGCAGCGCCACCTCGGTGACGGCCGGCTGGGCCGGGGCCGCGCCGGTGCCCTTCCACTGGCCCAGGTGCTTCTCGAGCAGCGGCACGATTTCATCGAGCGTGGTGTCGCCCACGACCACCAGGGTCGAACCCTCAGGACGCACGTAGGCCTGGTGGTAGGCCAGCAGGTCGTCGCGGGTCAGCGAAGCGATGGAGGCCTCGTCGCCGCTGCCGCTGAACGGGATGGCGTAGGGGTGCCCCTGGCCGTAGAGCAGCGGCGGCAGCAGGCGCAGCGCGGCCGAGTTCGGGCGGGCCTTTTCTTGCTTGATGCTGGCGATCCAGCTCTGGCGCACGCGCTCGACTTCGCTGGCCTCGAAGCGCGGCACGCGCAGCATGGTGGCGAACAGGCCCAGCGACTCGTCCAGGTTTTCCTTCAGCGCCGACAGGTAGGCGCTGCCGCCGTCGAGCGAGGCGCTGGCGCCGAGGTTGGCGCCCAGGCGCTCGGCTTCGTCGCCGAACTCGAGCGCGCCGTACTTGCCGGCGCCCTCGTCGAGCATGCCCATGGTGAAGCTGGAGGTGCCCAGCTTGCGGCCCAGGTCGGCGACATAGCCACCCGGCAGCAGCAGGTTCATCTGCACCACCGGCAGGCCGCGGCGCTCGGCGAGCACCAGCTTGATGCCGTTCGACAGCTCGGCGCGCTGCAGCGCCGGGAAGGCCAGGTCCGGGAACTCGGTGGTCTGGGGCACGCCCTGGCTGCGGTCCACGCCGGTTTCGACCGTGGTGTACTTCGGGTCGGCGGCGGGCACGGCGGCCATTTCCGGGTGCGAGGCGCTTTCCTTCTCCACGGTCGGCACGCGCTCGCCCGGGGTGACGACGATGGTGTGGTCGCCCTGCGACAGCCAGCGCTTGCCGGCGTCCTGCAGCTCGGCGGCGGTGGCGGTTTCGATCACCTGCAGGCTTTCGCGGAAGCAGCCCGGGTCCTTGGCGAACACGGCGCATTCGGCCAGGGCGTCGGCCTTGCCGCCGAAACCGCCGATGCGCTCGATGCCGCGGATGAAGCCGGCCTTGAAGGTGGTGCGGGCCTGCTCGAGCTCGCTGGCGCTGGGGCCTTCGGCGATGAGGCGCGAGAGCTCTTCTTCCAGCGCCTTCTCGACGAGCGCCGGGTCCACGCCCTGCTTCACGTCCACCTGCAGGAAGAACAGGCCGCCGAGCTGGTTGCCCCAGGCGCCGGCGGACACGCTGTCGGCCAGCTTGTCCTGGTGCACCAGGCGCTTGTCCAGGCGCGAGGCGCGCGAACCGCCCAGCACCTGCGCCAGCAGCTGCAGGCGGTCGGCGTCGACGCTGCCGTATTCGGCGGTGTTCCAGACGCGGTACACGCGCGCCTGCGGCACGCGGTCGGTGAATTCGTCGCGGGTGGAGGTGGTGCGCGGCGCCGGGTCGACCTTGGGCTGGGCCATGGTGGGGCCGGCCGGGATGTCGCCGAAGTACTGGGTCACCTTGGCCCTGGCGGTCTCGACGTCGATGTCGCCGGCCAGCACCAGCACGGCGTTGTTCGGGCCGTACCAGGTCTTGAACCAGCGCTGCACGTCCTCGAGCGAGGCGGCGTTGAGGTCGCTCATCGAACCGATGGTGGACCAGCTGTACGGGTGGCCCTCGGGGTAGCTGGCCTTGAGCAGGCGCTCGAACACCTGGCCGTAGGGCTGGTTTTCGCCCTGCCGCTTTTCGTTCTGCACGACGCCGCGCTGCTCGTCGAGCAGCTCCTGCGTCACCGAGCCCAGGAAGTGGCCCATGCGGTCCGATTCCATCCACAGCGCCATGTCGAGCGCGGTGGTGGGCACGTTCTGGAAGTAGTTGGTGCGGTCGGAGTTGGTGGTGCCGTTCTGGTCGGTGGCGCCGACCAGTTCGAACGGCTCGAAGAACTCGCCGTCATGGTTCTCGCTGCCCTGGAACATCAGGTGCTCGAACAGGTGCGCGAAGCCGGTGCGGCCCGGCAGCTCGTTCTTGGCGCCCACGTGGTACCAGACGTTCACCGCCACGATCGGCGCCTTGCGGTCGGTGTGCACCACCACCCGCAGGCCGTTGGGCAGGGTGAACTGCTCGAACGGGATGTCGGCGGCGACGGCGGCCTTCGGCGCGTCGGCGTCCTGCGCATAAGCGGGCGAGAGGGCGGCCACGGCGAAGCCGAGGGCCAGGACCAGCGCGCGGACGCGCGGAAGACGGGTCTGGGTCATTCGTGGGATTCCTGCAGGGACGGTCCGGACGAAGCCGGGGGGCTTGCATCCTAGCTTGCCTTGACGGGGCATACACTAGGCCGAAGGCCATAGTGCGGGGCATGGGCGTGAACGAGTCGCGAAACGTCGTCGTCACGGGTGCCAACCGCGGGTTGGGCCTGGAATTCACGCGCCAGCTGCTGGCGCNNCCGCGTGGTGGCCGGATGCCGCCAGCCCGGCCACGCCGATGCCCTCACGCAGCTGGCCGCGGCGCATCCGGGGCACCTGCACATCGCGCCACTCGACGTCGCCGACGAACGCAGCCGCGAGGCCTTCGTGCACGAAGTGGCGGCCATGCACCCGGCGCTCGACCTGCTGATCAACAACGCCGGCACGCTGCCGCGCGGCGAGCGCTTCGGCGCGCTGCAGGCCGAGGTGCTCGAACACGCCCTGCGCGTGAACGCGGTGGCGCCGCTGATGCTGGCGCAGGCGCTGGCGCCGCAGCTGGCGAAAGGCCGCGGGCCGCGCGTGTTCAACCTCAGTTCGCGGCTGGGCGCGATGGCGCTCACCGAAACCTTCCAGACGCCCAGCTACGCGATCAGCAAGGCCGCGCTGAACATGGCCACGGTGCTGATGGCGCGTGCGCTCAACCCGCTGGGCATCGGCGTGCTGGCCGCCAGCCCGGGCTGGGTGCGCACGGATATGGGCGGCGATCGCGCGCCGGTGACCGCGCAGGAGTCGGTGCAGGACATGCTGGACATGCTCGAGCGCCGCACCGGCCTGCCCGCCGGCGAATTCGTCGACCGCGACGGGTCGCCGCTGCCATGGTGACGCCCTTCGCCGCCGCGGGCCTGCTGCTGGCGCTGCTCGCCAGCCCGGCCGCGCACGCGGGGCTGAGTTTCGAAGAAGGCGTGGCGCGCGACCCCGACGACAACCAGGTGCTCTACCGCGAACAGCACCTGGTGCGCCGCGAAGGCGAACGCATGCTGCAGCGCCTGGTGCTCTACCGCTGCCCGGACGGCACCGCCTTCGCCCGCAAGCAGGTCGACTACCGCGACTCGGCGCTGGCGCCCGAGTTCAGCTTCGAGGACGCACGCCTGGGCTACCGCGAGGGCCTGCGCCGCGAGGACGGCGCCGGCGAAGTCTGGGTGCGGCCCGCGCCGGACCAGGCCGAACGCAGCGCGTCGCTGGCGGCCGCGGGCCTGGTGGCCGACGCCGGTTTCGACGAATTCATCCGCCGGCAGTGGCAGCCGCTGCTGGCCGGGCAGGCGGTGCCGCTGGAATTCGCGGTGCCCTCGCGGCTCGAGAGCCTGGGCTTCCAGGTGCGCCGGCTGGGCCCGCAGGCGCTCGACGGCGAGCCGGCCGAGGTGTTCCGGCTGCGCCTGGGCGGCTGGCTGGGCTGGCTGGCGCCGCATATCGACGTGGCCTACGGGCGCGAAAGCCGGCGCCTGCTGCGTTTCGAGGGCCTGAGCAACCTGCGCGAGGACGACGGCCAGCGCCAGTTGGTCGCGCGCATCGATTTCCCCGGGACCGCCACGCCGGCGCCGGAAGGGCGCTGGACCGCCTTCGAGCGCGAGCCGCTGTCCGGATGCCGTGTCCGGGGCTGATGTCCGGACACCCGGCCTGAGCGCAAGTCTTTGATTTTATTTGGCGGGGCCATTGGCATGGTTCCTGCTGCACAAGTCATGAGCCACCCCGTCCCGGAACCCGCCATGACCCTCTCTTCCCACCTGCAACGAAGCCTGTTCGCCCTGCCGCTGCTGGCGCTGGGCCTGGTCGCCGCCCTGCAACCGCCGCCGTCGCTGAAGGACGGCGTGCGCGCCGCCGTGGAGGCCGGCCTGTCCTGCGGCGAAGCGGTGCAGCCCGCCGGTGCCCTGGGCCTGGCGCGCATGCCCGGCGACCTGGGGCTGATCAGCCGCCGCATCAGCTGCGCCGCGGGCTGAAGCCACGCATGCACCGGTCGCGGCGATAATGCCGCGATGATCCAGGTCATCCTGTTCCAGCCGGAAATCCCGCCCAACACCGGCAACGTGATCCGCCTGTGCGCCAACACCGGCGCCGGGCTGCACCTGGTCGAGCCGCTCGGCTTCGACCTCGACGACGCCAAGCTCCGCCGCGCCGGGCTCGACTACCACGAGTGGGCGAGCGTGCGCTGCCATCGCGACCTCGCCTCCTGCCTCGAAGCACTCGGCCACCCGCGCGTGTTCGCTTTCAGCGCGCGTGCGACGCGGCGCTTCGACGGCGTGCAGTACCGCGAAGACGACGCGCTGCTGTTCGGTCCCGAAACACGCGGCCTTCCCGCCGACGTGATCGACGCGCTGCCCGAACCGCAGCGGCTCACGCTGCCGATGCGCGAAGGACAGCGCAGCCTGAATCTTTCGAACGCCGTCGCCGTGTCGGTGTTCGAAGCGTGGCGACAGCTGGGATACGCAGGCGCCGCGACGCATGACTGATGGCAGGGTGCGGGCGAAANNGAAAACGCGCTGCCGTTAATCCAACGTTACGTCGCGATTCCCATACTCCGTCCCCAGCCCGCACCTCGGGCCACCCCCACTACACGGAAGAAAAACAATGAAGCGTTCCCTGATTGCCCTGGCCCTGGCCGCCCTCCTCCCGCTGTCGGCCCAGGCCGACGACAAGCTGAGCTACACCTATGTCGAAGGCGGCTACGTCAACCTCGACAGCGACGCCGACGGCTTCGGCGTGCGCGGCTCGTTCGAGTTCGGCCAGTCGAACTTCTACGGCTTCGGCAGCTACGCCCAGGTCGAAGTGGACGGCACCAACGACGACATCGACAACACCGAAATCGGCGTCGGTTACGCCCACGGCCTGTCGGACAACGTCGACCTGATCTCCGAGCTGGCCTGGGTCAATGCCGATGCCGACGGTTTCAGCTCCGTGGACGGCTACCGCGCCTCGGTGGGCATCCGCGGCTCGCTGTCGGACAACTTCGAAGGCCTGCTGAAGGCGAACTACACCGACGGCAGCGACTTCGACGGCGAGTTCAGCGGCACCATCGGCGCCCAGTACAAGTTCACCCAGACCTGGGGCGTCACCGGCGAAGTGACCTTCGGTGACAACAACACCGAGACCTACCTGGTCGGCCTGCGCGCCAGCTTCTGATCTGCGCAACAACGCGTCACGGAAAGCCCGGCTCCGGCCGGGCTTTTCTTTTGCGCACGCCATTCCTGAACGCGTGCACTGCCAAGCGGCGATGGAACGGCGACTGAAGCGCGCCGTTCAGTTACGCCACGCGTTAATCGCGCGTTCCTGCGCACTTTCGATACTCGGGTTTGCCCGTTGCACGCGGGCGTTCCCCCCAACGAAAGGAATCCACGCATGAAGCGCACGACCCTTGCCCTTGCCCTGTCCCTCGCCGCCGCGCTGCCCGCGGCCGCGCAGGATTCGCTCAGCAACACCTGGATCGAAGGCAACTACATCAACGTCGACGGCGACGCCGACGGCCACGGCATCCGCGGCAGCTTCGAATTCGGCGATTCGAATTTCTACGGCCTGGCCGGCTACTCGCGCATCGGCATCGACGACACGCCGTTCAAGCTCGACGGCAGCGAGCTGGGCGTAGGTTACGCGCACCCGGTGAACGACGGCCTGGATCTGTTCGCGGAAGCCGCCTACGTCGACACCGAAGCCGCGGGCTTCGTCACCACCGACGGCACCGGCATCATCAACACCGAGGGCTACCGCACGTCCGTGGGCCTGCGCAGCGCGCTGACCGACAAGCTCGAAGGCAGCGTGCGTGCGAACTACGTGGACCTGGACGAAGTCGGCGACGACTTCTCCGGCACGCTCGGCGCGATGTACAAGTTCACCCCGACCTGGGGCCTCACCGGCGACGTGACTTTCGGCGACGACGCCGAAACCTACCAGCTGGGCCTGCGCGCCAGCTTCTGAGGCGTCAGTCGAACAGGCCTTCGGGGTATTCGGGCTTCTGCTCGCGCGCGAGCAGCATGCCCAGGCCTTCGACCGGGGTGATGTCGCCGTGCAGCACGCGGTGCACCAGGTCGGAGATGGGCAGCTCGATGCCGTGGCGCTCGGCCAGGCGCATCACTTCGTCGGCGGTTTGCACCGACTCGACGACCTGGCCGATCGCCGCCACGGCTTCCTTGATGGACTGGCCACGACCCAGCGCCAGGCCCAGGCGGCGGTTGCGCGACAGGTCGCCGGTGCAGGTGAGCACCAGGTCGCCGAGGCCCGCCAAGCCCATCAGCGTCTCGGCGCGGCCGCCGAGCGCCGCGTTGAGCCGCAGCATTTCATTGAGCCCGCGCGTGATCAGGCCGGCGCGGGCATTGAGCCCCAGCGACATGCCGTCGGCGACGCCGGTGGCCACCGCCAGCACGTTTTTCATCGCACCGCCCAGTTCCGCGCCCAGCATGTCGTTGCCGGTGTAGGCGCGGAAGGTGGGGCCGTGCAGCGATTCGGCCACTTCGCGGGCGAAGGCCTCGTCGTCGGAATGCACCGTCACCGCGGTCGGCAGGCCCTGGGCCACTTCCTTGGCGAAGGACGGGCCAGTGACCACGGCCAGCGGCACGCCGGGGCCCAGGGCCTCGGCGGCGACCTCGTGCAGGAAACGGCCCGAACCCGGCTCGAAGCCCTTGGTGGCCCAAGCCACGCCGGCGGCCGGGCGACGGTGCGGCGCGAGTGCGTGCAGGGTTTCGGTGAAGGCGTGGCTGGGCGTCACCACCAGCACCAGGTCGGCGCCGGCCACGGTGGCGGCGATGTCGGTGCTGGCGCGCAGCGTTTCGGGCAGGGCGATGCCCGGCAGGTAGCGCGGGTTTTCGTGCGTGCGCGCGATGGCCTCGACCTGGGCGGCGTCACGCCCCCAGATCGTGGTCGGGTGCCCGTTGCGGGCGATCAGCGAAGCCAGTGCCGTGCCCCAGGAGCCACTCCCGAGCACGGCGACCGACGGCTTGGCCGGGTCCATCGGCGTTACGCCCGGATCAGGCGTTGCCGGCCTCGGGGGCCTGGATGGCGCCGCCCTGGGCCTGCTCGGCGCGACGACGCAGGCCTTCGGCGTACAGGGCCTCGAAGTTGATCGGCTGCAGGTAGAACGGCGGGAAACCGCCGTTGGCGACCAGCTCGCCCACGGTCTGGCGCACGTACGGGAACAGCACGTTCGGGCAGTAGGTGCCGAGCATCATGTCCAGGGTGCGGTCGTCGAAGCCGCCCAGGCCGAACAGGCCGGCCTGGTGCACTTCGGCCAGGTACACGGTCTTCTCGGCGAGCTTGCAGGTCACGGTGACGGCGAGCACGACCTCGAACAGGCCGTCGGCCACGCGCGCGACCTTCTGGTTGAGGTTGAGTTCGAGCTGCGGCTGGCCGGGCTCGTTAAAGATCTGCGGCGAGTTCGGGACTTCGAAGGAAACGTCCTTCACGTAGATCTTCTGGATGGTGAACTGCGCCTGCTGTTCGGCGGCGGCGCCGTTGTTCTGCTCGGCCATGGCTGTGCTCCGGGAATGATTCGGTGGAAAGACCGGCGATTATCGCATGCCGGTTGGACCGGGGCATGACAGCCCCGGGCGGCGTGTGATCAGGCCTTGCCCTTGGCCAGCGGCAGGCCGGCCTGCTGCCAGGCGCCAATGCCGCCCTCGAGCACGCTGACGCGCTTGAACCCGGCCTTGGCCAGCTTCTGGGCCACGCCCGTGGCGGTCACGCCGGCGTAGCAGACCACGACCACCGGGGATTCCTTGGCCTTGGCCAGCAGCTTGCCTTCCGGATCGACCTGGCTGGGCAGCAGGTGCCTGGCGCCGATGATGTGGCCCTTCTCGAACTCGGCCTGGCCGCGGATGTCGAGCACCAGCGCGTTCTCGCGGTTGATCAGGTCGGTGAGCTGGGCCGGGCTGACGCCCTTGAAGGGGCGGAACAGGCGGGCGATCTCGGTGTAGACCAGGGCGGCGGTCAGGCCGGCGAAGGCCACCGACAGCATCAGGTTGGCTTGGGCGAACTCGATCAGGCGATCCATGGCGGACAGGTCACGGCGACAGCGGGGCCGGCATTATGCGGCCCTCGCGGCACGGGGCCAAACCGGTCAGCGGGCGGCGCCGAGCTCGGGCAGGCCGCTGGCCAGCCACCAGCGGCCGGCCTCGGGGTCCCAGCGCCAGCGCTGGCGGTCGGTGACCAGCTTCTCGACCTGGGTGTTGCGGTTGACGAAGCGGATCTCGACCACCTGCTCGTAGAGGCCATCACCCGGCTCGTGGCCCGACTTCACTTCGTAACCCGCCACCTGGAACTGCTTGTAGCGCTCGCGGTCGAGGTCCGAGAAGCCCACGCGGCGCTGGTGCTCAGGGTCGACGAATTTCTCGGCCAGCTCGAACTCGCTCCAGCGGATCGCGCTGACGTAGTCGTAGAGCGTCTGGTCCAGCGGCGTGCGCTTGCCGCCGACCGAGCCGCAGGCCGCGAGCAGCAGGACGAAGAGGATGGAGAGCAGGCGAAGGGACGGGTTCATGCGGCCATTATGCATATCCGCCCCCGGGCCGCTCAGTCGCCGCGCAATGCGGCGAAGCGGGCCGTGAGTTCGGCCACCGGCGCGCCGTCCGGGCCCAGCACCCGCGACACGATGGACGCGCGGGCGCGGCCGCGTTCTCGCCAGGCGCGCAGCACGGCGTCCCAGTCCACGTCGTCGGCCAGCCGCGCCTCGGCCTCGAGGTCGGTGAACAGCGGGCGCAGGTAGCGGATCTGGCTGTCGGCCACGTAGACGTCGCTGTCGATGCCGGCGTCGCCGAGCCTGAGCGTGAGCAGGCCCCAGCCGGCCAGGGTCATGATGCTGGCGAGACTGCCGCCGAAGGCGCAGTCCTTGTCGTTGACGTTGCTCGCCAGCGGCGCGTGCAGGCGCAGGGAATCGCCGTCGTAGGCGGTGGCGCGGATGCGCATGGCGGCCACCGGCGGCATGGCGTCGTAGTGGGCGTTGAGTTCGTCGAGCCTGGACATGCGTTGCCGTTTCCCCGGAGAGCTGTGCGAAGCTGGCGGCATGGACAAGGCAGCGACCGCGCCAGCGCTGGCGGGATGGTACGTCATCTCGCTGCGCCCCTCGGGCAGCCACGGGCCGGTGCGGCGCGCGGCGGCGGCGCTGGGCGCGCGCGTGCTGGCGGTGTCGACGCTGGCGCTGCGCGAACGACCGGCCGGGCCGGCGCTGCAGGCGGCGCTGGCCTGCCCGCTGTTGGTGGTGACCAGTCCGGCGGCGGTGGTGTTCGCGGCGCGCCAGGCCACGCTGCGCGTGCTGCCCGGGCAGCACTGGTTCGCGCTGGGCGAGGGCAGCGCGCGCGCCCTGGCCCGCGCCGGGATACCCGGCGCGATCACGCCGCGCGGCGGCTCCGATTCCGAATCGCTGCTGGCGCTGCCGCAGCTGCAGGCGCCGCTGTCGCGCGTCGGGCTGGTGACGGCGCCGGGCGGGCGCGGGCTGATTCCCGAAACGCTGGCCGCCCGCGGCGCCGAGATCCACCGCGCCGACGTCTATCACCGCGAGGCCATCCGGCCGCGCGCCGCGCAGCTGGCCGCGCTGGCGGCGCTGCCGCCGGCCTCGGCCCTGCTGGTCACCAGCAGCGAAGCTTTCGACGGCCTGTGGTCGGTGCTCGACGCGCCGGCCCGCGACGCCCTGCGCCAGCG
>DNNT01000039.1 GCA_003497545.1 Arenimonas sp.
AGGTTCTGCGCGATATCGGAACCATTCTGCGGCTGCACGTCCGCAAGTCCGATCTGCCTGCGCGCCTGGGAGGGGACGAGTTCGGCATCGTGCTGTATCACACCAATCTCGAGCAGGCGACCCTGTTCGTCGAAATCCTCATGGAAAGTGTACGGACGCATGCGTTCGACTACGATGGATTCCAGCTCAATATCAGTCTCAGCATAGGCATTGCGCAATACGAACCATCCATGAAGGCGCCGCAGGAACTCTACTACGCGGCCGACAAGGCGCTTTATCAGGCCAAGAAAGAGGGGCGTGATCGATACAGCGTGTATTCCGGGGCGCCCTGTTTCCAGGAGAGAAAAACGTCATGAATCCTAAACGGGCAATCCACACCATATTGACCGCCTTGCTGATAGGCGCATCGTTTGCATCTGCCTGGGCGGCTCCGTCCAAGGCCACACAAACCCCCAGCGTGACCATGGGATCGGTGGCCATGGATATTCCGGTCGAGATGATCAAGCGCATGAGCGCGCTGACCAATCACCTGTCGCTGAGCACCAACCTCAATATCCGCTTCCGGCCATCGCCCAATCTGGGGTCGGCCGTGGACGACCTGGGTACCGGGCAGACGCAGATTGCCTACCTCACGCCGGTGGCCTACATCGAAGCGCGCAAGAAATACGGCGTCATCCCGCTGGTTGCGCCCACTGCCGGCGGACGCCCGCACTTCGCCCTGGTGATCGGTGTGAAGGCCGGCTCCGGCATCACCGAGCCAGCCGGCCTCAAGGGAAAACGCTTTGCCTTTGGCGATGAAAAGGCCCTGCTGCAGCGAGCAGCGGTCGAGTCGATGGGGCTGAAATCCAGCGATTTCTCGACCTTCGCCTACCTCAAGCATTACGACAATATCGCCAAGGCGGTGCTGGCGGGCGACTTTGACGGCGGCATCCTCAAGGACTCCATCGCCGACGAGTTCAGGAGCAAGGGGCTGGACGTGATTGGCAGCACGGCGCCGCTGCCTTCGTATATTTTCGCCGTGCATCCCGGCCTGCCGGTGGCGGTGCGCAACCAATTGCGCGATGCGCTGCTGGCGCTGAACAAGAACACGCCCGAGCGTGCCGCCACGCTGGAGGCCTTCGACAAGGGCTACGATGGTTTCGCGGTGGTCGAGGATTCCGCCTACGACACGGTGCGCAAACTGATCCAGCCGTTCCAGCAATAAATAGCCAGATCAGCGGAAGACCCGGCGAGCAGCGGTCACGCCGCCCAGGATCAGCGCGCCGGCGACGATGCCGGCCAGCGCATCGATTAAAAACGGAATGAGCATGGCCAGGGTGCCGCCGATCGCCGGCAGGGCGTTCGCTGCCTGGGTTGCTGTGTGGATCCAGTCGTGCGTGCCCGGCACGCCGTGGACCAGGATGCCGCCGCCGACCAGGAACATGGCGGCGGTGCCCGCCACCGACAGGAACTTCATCAGCCAGGGCGCGCTCACCAGGATGCCGCGTCCCAGCGCGCCCACGGCGCCGGACTTGCGGCTGAGGTGCAGGCCGGCGTCGTCGAGTTTCACGATGCCCGCCACCAGGCCGTAGACGCCCACCGTCATCACCAGCGCGATCGCCACCAGCACGCCCACCTGGCGGCTGAAGTCCTGCGCCGCCACCGTGCCCAGCGTGATCACGATGATCTCGGCCGAGAGGATGAAGTCGGTGCGCACGGCGCCTTTGATCTTGTCCTTCTCGTGCTGCACCAGGTCGACGCGTTCGTCGGCCACGGCGCGCACCAGTTCGGCGTGTTCGGCCTCGGCCGCCGCCTTGCCGTGCAGGAACTTGTGCGCCAGCTTCTCCACGCCTTCGAAACAAAGGAAGGCGCCGCCGAGGATCATCAGCGGCGTGATCAGCGGCACGCCCCAGCCGCGCGAGTGCAGCCACAGTTCCAGCGCGCTGATGCCCAGCGCCGCCGGCACCAGGATGGCCTTGTTCACCAGCGAGCCCCTGGCCACGGCCCACACCACCGGCAGTTCGCGGTCGGGGTTCACGCCGGTCACCTGCTGGGCGTTGAGCGCAAGGTCGTCGCCGAGCACGCCGGCGGTTTTCTTGGTGGCGACCTTGGTCATCACCGACACGTCGTCGAGCAGGGTGGCGATGTCGTCGATGAGGGCGAGCAGGCTGGAGGCCATGGGGGAATCCGGTGCGGTGTGGCCGGGGATTCTGGCATCCGCGGGCCGCCGAAGGGGAGGGGATGGCCGCCGGGCGGCGCCATGCGGGCGGTCGCCCGCCCTTAGACTCGCGGCTATGTCCCCGGGAGTGTTGCCCATGCGCCGACTGTTGCCGCCCCTGCTGTTGCTGGCCCTGGCGGGCCTGGGAGGCTGCGGCCCCGGCGAGGCCCCGCCCACGCCCGCCGCGACCGCCGCCGCGAAGTCGCAGGCCGACGAGCGCGCCGCCCTCGAGGCGATCGAACGGCAGGTGGCCGCCGACCGCGAGGTCGTGCGCGGTTTCGATATCACCCGCGCCACCTATGCCTACGCGCCCGATCCCCGCACCGGCCAGCCGGCGCCCTCGGTGGAGCTGGTGCTTGCCAATGGCACGAAGCTCCCTGTGACGCGCCTGTCGGTGCGCGCAGAATTCACCCGCGAAGGCGACAGCGCCCCCTGGTGGGCCCAGGAATTCCACTTTCCCGTGAGCGGTGTGATGCAGCCCGGCGACGAGGCCACCACGCGTCTGTCGCCCGAGCCCGACACCGACTGGGCGCTGCGCGCACCTCCGGCCGACGTGCCGGTGCAGGCGACGGTGCTGCCGGTGGCGCTGGAGACGTCGGACGGCAAGCGTTTCCTCACCGACCACGCCTTCGGCCCCGCGCAGCAGGCGCGGCTGGCGGAGCTGCGCGCCGCGCGCTGAAACAGGCCGCGCGCTTGCCAGCGCCGCGCGGCGCCGGCTTAATGGGGCCATCCCGCACGGAGACGGCGACCATGCGCCTTGTTGCAACCGCCCTGCTCGCGTTCGCGCTGGCTACGCCCGCGTCCGCGGTGGTGAAGGACAGCAGTCCCTCGGGCTTCACGCTCGAGAACAGCGAGGACGTGCCCACGTCGCCGGCCGCCACCTGGAAGGCGCTGGTGGAGGACGTCGGCCGCTGGTGGCCCGCCGACCACACCTGGTGGGGCGACGCCAGCCGCCTGTCGATCGAACCGCGCGCCGGCGGCTGCTTCTGCGAAATCCACGGCGACCAGCAGGCGCGCCACATGGTGGTCACTTTCGTCGATCCGGGCCGCACGCTGCGGATGACCGGCGGCCTCGGCCCGCTGCAGGGCATGGGCCTGCACGGCGCGCTCGAGTTCCGGCTGGCGCCGCTCGAAACCGGCGGCACGCGCATCACGCTCTGGTACCGCGCGGGCGGCTACACGCCCGACGACCTGTCGAAGTTCGCGCCGGTGGTGGACGGCGTGCAGGCGCTGCAGCTTGGCGGGCTGGCGAACCACCTGCGCGGCGACCACGCGCCGGCCACGGCGGAGTAGGCGCGCATGCCCGTGCTGCTGCTGAACCTGCGCGACGTGCCCGAGGACGAGGCCGACGAAGTGCGCGCCCTGCTCGAGGAACGCCGCATCGACTATTACGAGACCCGGCCCAGCCTGTGGGGCGTGTCGGCCGGCGGCATCTGGCTGGTGCAGGACGAGGACGCCGACATTGCCCGCCGCCACCTGGCCGACTACCAGGCGGCGCGCGCCGAACGCATCCGCGGCGAACGCGCGCTGGCCGAGGCCGAGGGCCGCGCGCCCGGCGCCTGGGCGGCCTTCCGGGAGCATCCGCTGCGTGCGCTGGCCACGGTGCTGGGCATCGTGCTGATGCTGGCGGTGGCCACGCTGCCCTTCCTGCTGTTCGGGCGCTGAGCATGGCGGGAGCGGGCTGGCTCGCCATCAAGCTGCTCACCGTCGCCGGCATCTCCGCGCCGCTGCCGCCGGACGACCCGGGTTTCGCCTACACCGAACGCCGCGAGTACTACCGCGTGGATGGCCGCAAGGTGGACACGCTCAAGCGCCAGCTCGACGCGGCGCTCTCGCGAAAGGGCCTGGGTGGCGAGGGCGTGGGTCGCACCGTCCAGCACCTGTCCTCGCGCTACGAATTCGAACCCACCCCGGTGGGCTGCCGCTTCAAGGACCTGGCGGTCAGCCTCGACGTCACCATCCACCTGCCGCGCTGGGAGCCGAAGGGCGGGCGGCCCAAGGGCCTGGCCGAGCGCTGGAAGCGCATGCTGGACGCGCTGACCCGGCACGAGGAAGGCCACCGCGACATCGCCGTGGACACCGCCCGCCGCCTGCTGGCCGACCTGCGGGCACTGCCGGAAACCCTGGACTGCCAGGGCCTGGCGCGCGAGGCGCAGAAGGCCTTCTTCCAGGCCCGGCTGCGCCATTCGATCCGCGACGGGGCCTACGAGCGCCGCACCGAACACGGCATCGCCCAGGGCGCCCGGCTCTAGGCGCGGGCTTGGGCGGGGCGGCCGGGCCGTGCAGAATGGCAGGCCACGCCTTGCACGGAAGCCCCGGATGACGACTGCCAGCCCCGCCGCGCCGACCCCCGGCCGCGACGCGCCCATGCCGCCGCAGGTGCCCTACATCATCGGCAACGAGGCCTGCGAGCGCTTCAGCTTCTACGGCATGCGCAACATCCTCACGCCGTTCCTGGTCACCAGCCTGCTGCTGTCCTACCCGCTGGCCGACCGCGCCGGCATCGCCAAGGACGTGTTCCACACCTTCGTCATCGGCGTGTACTTCTTCCCGCTGCTGGGCGGCTGGCTCTCGGACCGGTTCTTCGGCAAGTACCACACGGTGCTGTGGCTGTCGGTGGTGTACTGCATCGGCCACGCCTTCCTGGCCATCTTCGAGGACAACCGGCAGGGTTTCTATGCCGGCCTGTTCCTGATCGCACTCGGCTCGGGCGGCATCAAGCCGTTGGTCTCGGCCTTCGTGGGCGACCAGTTCGACCAGAGCAACAAGCACAAGGCCAAGCTGGTCTACGACGCCTTCTACTGGACCATCAACTTCGGCTCCTTCTTCGCCTCGCTGCTGATGCCGCGCATCCTGGCGGCCTGGGGCCCGGCCTGGGCCTTCGGCATCCCGGGCATCCTGATGGCCATCGCCACGGTGATCTTCTGGATGGGCCGGAAGAAGTACGTGCACGTGCCGCCGTCGCCGCCCAACCCGCATTCCTTCCTCAACGTGGCGCGCACGGCGCTGATGGCGCCGGGCGCCGGCGCGGGCCGGCTGGTGGCCGGTGTTGGCCTGCTGGCGGCGCTGGGTGCGCTGGCGCTGATCCCGCAGCTGGGCTTCGTCATCGCCGCCTGCCTGGCGCTGGGCCTGTTCCTGCTGTTCGGTGGCATCGGTACCGGCATGCAGCTCGAGCGTGCCCGCGGCGCCCACCCCGACGAGGCGGTGGAAGGCGTGCGCGCGGTGCTGCGCATCCTGGTGGTGTTCGCGCTGGTGACGCCGTTCTGGTCGCTGTTCGACCAGAAGGCCTCGACCTGGATCCTGCAGGGCAACGTGATGGCCATGCCGCACGACCAGTGGTGGTGGCCGAGCTGGCTGGTGCAGCAGCCGGCGCAGATGCAGGCGCTCAACCCGCTGCTGGTGATGCTGCTGATCCCGTTCAACAACCTGGTGCTGTACCCGGCGCTGCGGCGTTTGGGCTTCGAACCCACCGCGCTGCGGCGCATGGGTTTCGGCATCGCCTTCTCGGGCCTGGCCTGGGTGGCGGCGGGTGCCATCCAGCTCTACCTCGACGGCGGCCACCCGGCGTCCATCGCCTGGCAGATCCTGCCGTACGCGCTGCTGACCTTCGGCGAGGTGCTGGTATCGGCCACGGGCCTGGAGTTCGCCTACAGCCAGTCGCCGCCGTCCATGAAGGGCACCATCATGAGCTTCTGGCTGCTGTCGGTGACCTTCGGCAACCTGTGGGTGCTGATGACCAACGCGGCCCTGCGCAATGACGTGGTCAGCGGCTGGATCGCGGGCAGCGCCCTGAGCGAGACGGCCTTCCTGATGTTCTTCTTCGCCGGCTTCGCGCTGGTGGCGGCGGCCGTGTTCGGCGCCTATGCCACGCGCTACAAGCTGGTGGACCACTACCGGGCCGCCTGAGCATGCGCGCGTTCGTCGCCGCCCTGCTGGTGCTGGGCAACACGGGCCTGCAGGGCGGTGCGCTGCTGCTGGCCGCACTGCTGAAGGTGCTGCTGCCGGTGCCGGCCCTGCGGCGCGCGCTCGACCGCCTGCTGCCGGCCATCGCCGAAAGCTGGATCGCGGTGAACAGCGCGCTCGTCGACCGCTTCACCCGCACCCGCTTCGAAGTCGAAGGCCTGGAATCGCTGCGGCCCGACGGCCGCTACCTGGTGTTGGCCAACCATCGCAGCTGGGTGGACATCCCGGTGCTGCAGAAGGTGTTCAACCGGCGCATCCCGCTGCTGCGCTTTTTCCTCAAGCACACGCTGATCTGGGTGCCGGTGCTGGGCCTGTGCTGGTGGGCGCTGGATTTTCCCTTCATGCGCCGGCACACCAAGAGCCAGCTGGCGAAGCGGCCCGAGCTGGCCGGCAAGGACCTGGCGGCCACCCGCAAGGCCTGCGAGAGGTTCCGGCACATCCCGGTGTCGGTGATGAACTTCGTCGAGGGCACGCGCTTCACCCCGGCCAAGCACGCGGGGCAGGGCGGCGCCTACCGGCACCTGCTGCGGCCCAAGGCCGGCGGCGCCGCCTTCGTGCTGGGCGCCATGGGCGAATCGCTGGACGCGGTGCTGGACGTGACGCTGCACTACGAACCGGCCTCGCCCACGCTGGCCGACCTGTTCGCCGACCGCGTGCGCACCGTGCGCGTGCACGTGCAGCAGCGGCCCATTCCGGAAGGTTTCTCCGGCGCCGACTACGAAGGCGACCGCGAGTTCCGCAAGCGTTTCCAGGCCTGGATGAACACGCTCTGGAGCGAGAAGGACGCGCGCCTGGCCGGCTGGAACGAGACCGCCGGCTGAGCCTTCAGCGCAGGCGCACGGCGCGGCCGTCGGCCAGCGAGCGGTCGGGGTGCACCACCACGCGTTCTCCGGCCTCCAGGCCGGAGCTGATTTCCGCCCAGGCGCCGCCGCGCAGCCCCAGCGTCACCGGCGTGAGCACGGCTTCATCGTCCACCACGCGGAACACGGCCCAGTACTCGCCTTCGCGGAACAGCGCGCTGGTGGGCACGCGCACCACGCCCTCGCGCCGCGCCAGTTCGAAGCGGGCGTTGACGCGGTAGGCGTCGCCCAGGCGCAGCCAGCGCTCGCGCTCGCTGGTGATTTCCACGATCACCCACACCCGCTGCTCCTCCACGCCCAGCGCCGAAACCTTGGTGAAGCCGGCCGGCTCCACGCGGCGCACGCGGCCGTCGAGCGGCGCGTCCTCGCCCCAGCGGAACAGCTGCACCGGCATGCCGTCGCGCAGGCGCACGGCGTCGGCGGAGAGCACGTCCACTTCGATTTCCATCGCGCCGGGGTCGCCGATTTCCAGCAGCGGTTCGCCGGCCTGCACCGGGCGGCTGCTCTCGTGGTAACGCCGCAGCACCACGCCGGCGACCGGCGCGCTGAGTTCGAGCGCGGGTTCGTCGCTGCGGGCGCGGCTGCCCAGGGCCAGCGCGGCGCGCGCGGCTTCGAGCTGGTGGCGGGCGGTGGCCTGGCGGAAGCGGGCGCTGGCGGCTTCGCGCGTGGCGCGCTGGTGGAGCGTGCGGGCGCGCTCCACGGCTTCGCGGGCGACCAGGTCGCGTTCGCCCAGGGCTTCGAGTCGCGCCAGTTCGCTGGCGGCCTGGGCGGCCGCCGCTTCGGCGGCGGCCAGGTCTTCGCCGGCGCCGCGCAGCTGGCTTTCGGCGGCGTCGGCGCTGGCGCTGGCCTCGGCGCGCGCGCGCGGGTCGAGCGCTGGTGCCGGCAAGGGGTCGAGCACTTCCAGCACCTGGTCCACGGCCACCGGGTCGCCTACTTCCAGTACCTGCCGGCGGGCCTGGGCGGCGATCGGCGCGGTGATCAGGTAGCGGTCGAGCAGGCGCGTGCGGCCTTCGGCTTCCACGCTGTCCACCACATCGCCGGTGTCGGCCAGCACCGAATCCACCGGCACCGGCGTGGGGCGCAGCGCCAGCCACGCCAGCGCCAGCACGGCGAGGGCGGAAGCGCTGTAGCGGAAGAGGCGGGCGCGGGGCA
>DNNT01000029.1:0-2494 GCA_003497545.1 Arenimonas sp.
CGAACAGCAGCCGCTCGAGCGTGGTGGATTTGCTGGCGGCGATGGCCTCGACCAGGTTCTCCGCCCATTTCGTGGCCACCTTGCCGGCCTTCACGGTCTCGGGCACGGTGCCGTCGCGCTCGTCGGCGCGGCGCTTCATTTCCAGGAAGTCATCCAGCGAAAGCGCGTACAGGTCGGCGACCGTGCGCACGTAGCCGAAGTCCACCAGGTCCTCGATGAAACGCTCGCCCAGGCCTTCGATGTCCATGGCCTTGCGCGAGGCGAAGTGGATGACCGCCTGCTTGCGCTGGGCCGGGCAGAACAGGCCGCCGGTGCAGACGATGGCGGCGCCCTCGGCGTATTCGATGCCGCCGGCCTTGGTCTGCTTGTGCACCTTGCGCACGGCCTCGGTGTGCGAACCGCAGGCGGGGCAAACCGCCGGGAATTCGTAGGGCGGGTGCAGCGGTTCGCCGCGGGCGTCGCGCGGGCGGCGTTCCTCGACCACGCGAACGACTTCCGGGATGACGTCGCCGGCGCGGCGCACGATCACGGTGTCGCCGACGCGCACGTCCAGGCGCGCGATCTGGTCGGCATTGTGCAGCGTGGCGTTGGTGACGGTGACGCCCGCCACCTGCACCGGCGCCAGCCGCGCCACCGGCGTCAGCGCGCCGGTGCGGCCCACCTGCACTTCGATGGCCTCGACCGTGGTCAGCTGCTCCTGCGCCGGGAACTTGTGCGCGATGGCCCAGCGCGGCGCGCGCGAGACGAAGCCCATGGCCGCCTGCTGGTCCTGGCGGTCGAGTTTGTAGACCACGCCGTCGATGTCGTAGGGCAGCGCGTCGCGACGCGCGCCGATGGCGGCGAAATAGTCCAGCAGGCCCCGCACGCCACGCGCCACGGACACCTCGGGCGATACCGGGAAACCCAGGTCCTTGAGCGCCTGCAGCATGTCGGAATGCCGCGGCGGCACCGCCCAACCCTCGGTGACGCCGAGGCCGTAGGCGTAGAAGCTCAGCGGCCGGGCCGCCGCCAGCTTTGGGTCGAGCTGGCGCAGCGAGCCGGCCGCGCCGTTGCGGGGATTGGCCAGCACCTTGCCGCCGCTGGCGCGCATGCGGGCGTTGTAGGCCTCGAAGCCGGCGCGCGGCATGTAGACCTCGCCGCGCACTTCCAGCACCGCCGGCGTGGCGCCGCGCAAATGCAGCGGAATGGCCTTCACGGTGCGCAGGTTCTGGGTGACGTCCTCGCCGGTGGCACCGTCGCCGCGGGTGGCGCCGCGCACGAACAGGCCGTTTTCGTAACGCAGGCTGATGGCCAGGCCGTCGAGCTTGGGTTCCACCGAGAATTCAGGCTCCGACACGCCCAGCTCGCGCTCGATGCGGCCGACGAATTCGGCCACCTCCTCGTCGCTGAAGGCGTTGTTGAGCGACAGCATCGGCGCCTCGTGCACCACCTGCTCGAAGCCCGGCAGCACGCCGGCGCCGACGCGCTGGGTGGGCGAATCGGGCGTGCGCAGCGCCGGGTGCGCCTGCTCCAGCGCCTGCAGCTCGCGCAGTAGCGCGTCGTACTCGGCGTCCGGGATGGCCGGGTCGTCGAGCACGTGGTAGCGGTGGTTGGCGTCTTCGAGCAGGCGCCGCAGCTCGGCGGCGCGATGGGCCACGTCGGTCATGGCGGCGTCAGCGGGTGGTGCGCAGGTCCCACTTGCTCTGCTTGCGGTCGTAGTTGCGCAGGTCCTCGCGGATGTGCGCGATGCGCTGGCGGCCGAGCGCGTTGCGCTCTTCGTCCAGCAGCACGCCGTCGAGCAGCTCGGCCAGGCGCTGGGCCGTGGGCAGCATCGCGTCCCAGGCGTCGAGCGCGGGCAGCGGCCCCGGCAGCGCCATGAAGAAGCTGATGCCCGGCGTGCGCAGTTCCTGGATGTTGGCCATGTCGAAGGAACCGGGCTTGACCAGGTTGGCCACGCTGAACACCGGGCCGAGCTCCGGATGGTTGTCGACCAGGCGGTGGAAGATGTTCATGTGGCCGTAGACCAGGCCGGCCTTCTCGGCCGCGACCACCAGGTCGGGGCCGTGGAAACTCTGGCCGGCGCGCGCCGCCAGGAACAGGCTGACGACCTTGTCGAAGTTCTCGTCCGGGCGGGCGCCCGGCGCCGGCGGGNNGGGCACGGGTTCGCCGGCCAGGGTCTTTTCCAGCAGGTCGAGTTCGGACTGCTGCAGGGGTACGCCGGATTCAGCCGTGCTGGCGTCGGCCTCGAGGATTTCGCGCAGCGTGGGTTCCTGGCGGGTGCCGGTGCCGGCTTCGCGGACGGGGGCCGGCGTGCGCTTGCCCTGCCCCGGCTTGCGCCGGCTGGTGAAGATGATCACCGCGAACAGGACCAGCGCGGCGACGCCGATGGCGATGCGCAGCAGCGTGGTGTCGCTGAGTCCTTCGAGCATGGTGGATCTCCCTGTTTGCCCGCGGAATGATGCCCGATTTCGCCGCCCGGGTCAGGCGGCGCCGACCAGGCGCGCGGCCTCGGCCA
>DNNT01000029.1:2518-8141 GCA_003497545.1 Arenimonas sp.
TCGTCCAGCGGCGCGTCCACCTCGTCGAGCAAGCAGAACGGCGCCGGGTTCAGGCGGAAGATGGCGAACACCAGCGCCACCGCGGTGAGCGCCTTCTCGCCGCCCGAGAGCAGCGAGATGTTCGACACGCGCTTGCCCGGCGGGCGCGCCATGATGGACACGCCGGTGTCGAGCAGGTCTTCGCCGGTGAGTTCGAGGTAGGCGTGGCCGCCGCCGAACAGGCGCGGATAGAGCTCCTGCACGCCGGCGTTGACGCGATCGAAGGTTTCCTTGAAGCGGCCGCGGGTCTCGCGGTCGATCTTGCGGATGGCCTCCTCCAGCGTTTCCAGCGCCGAAGTGAGGTCGGCATCCTGGGCGTCGAGGTAGGTCTTGCGCTCGCTCTGCTCGCCGTATTCCTGGATGGCGGCCAGGTTCACCGGCTCGAGGCGGCGCATCTTGGCGTCGATGTCGGCCACGGCCTTCTGCCAGGCCTCGACCTCGGCTTCGGACGTGAGCGAGGCCAGCACCTCGTCCAGCGACAGGCCGGCGGCGACGATGGCCTCCGAAAGCTGGCTGGCGCGCAGTTCGAGGGCCTGCTGCTGCAGGCGCTTGGCCGAGATGGCCTCGCGCTGCGACAGGGCCTGCTGGTCGCGCTGCTGGCGCACCTGTTCGTACTTGCGCATCTCGCCCTCGATGCCGTCGAGCGCGGAGCGGGCGGCGGCCAGGTCGCGCTCCACCACCACGCGCTGGTCGAGCGCGGACTGGCGCTGGGCCTGCAGGGCCACCACCGGGGCGTCGCCGTCGGCGAGCTGGGCCTGCAGTTCGTTGAGGCGCACTTCCAACTGGGCCTTCTGGCTGCCCATGCGCGCCAGCGACTGGCTCAGCGCCACCACGCGGGCGCGCTGCGACTCGAGCGTGAGCGCCAGCTGGTGGGCAGCGTCGCGGGCCTCGCGGGCGCTGTTGCGGGCGGCGTCGCGCTGCTCGCCGAGCGTGCGGCGCTGGGCGTCGAGCGCCTGGCGTTCGGATTCTAGGTCGCCCATCTTGGCCACCGCCTGCTCCAGGCGCGCGCGCGCCTCGCGGGCATTGGCCTGGGACTCTTCCAGCGTGGTGGCCAGGGTGGCCAGTTCGCCGTCGATGCGGCCCACGCGGGCCTGGGCGGATTCAAGGCGGCTCTTCTGGCCCTGCAACTGGCCGGCCAGCTCGGACACGCTGCGGTGCGCGAGGTAGAGCGAACGCTGGGCGTCCTCGCGGTGCTGCTCGGCTTCGAGCAGCTTGTCGCGCATCGAGGTCAGGCCTTCGTTGATGGCCTGCTCCTTCTTCGCCAGCGCTTCGATTTCGGCGCGCAGCGACTGGATTTCGCGCTCGCGGGCCAGCGCGCCCTGCTGGGCCTCGCCGCTGCGCAGGACGCGCAGCCAGCCCGGGCCCAGCCACTCGCCGGCGCGGGTGATGGCGGCTTCGCCCTCGCCCAGCGCCAGCTGGCGCGCGGCGGCCGCGTCTTCCGCGGCGTGCACCTTGGCCAGCAGCCGGCGCACGGCGTCGGGGCCCTGCACCTTCGCGGCCAGCGAACCGGCCGGCGCGGCGAAACCGCTGGCCTCGCCGCTCACCAGGGCAACGCGGCCCTGGCCGAGGCTGGCGATGGCGTCGAGGAAATCCGCCGGCGCGTCCACGGTGACGGCTTCGAGCAGGCTGCCGAGCACGGTTTCGACCGCGGTTTCCCAGCCGGCCTCGACCTGCAGCGCCTCGCCCAGGCGGGTATTGCCGTCGATGCCCTGGCCCTTGAGCCAGTCGAGCGCGACGTTCTTTTCCTGGCCAAGCGCGGCGTGCTGCAGCGCTTCAAGCGACGACAGGCGGCCACGCGCGGCCTGGCCCTGCTTGCGAACCTCCGCCAGCTCCGACTGCTGCTGGCGCTGCTGCTCCTGCAGGGCGCCGAGCGCGGCCTTGCGCTGCTCGAGCTGCTCGCCCAGGCCGTCCAGGCCGGCCTTCTGGCCGTCGTGGTCGGCGGTGAGCTGGGCCAGCGCGGTGGTGATGGCGCTGGTGTCGAGCGTGCCGCGCTCGTTGGCCAGGGCCTCACGGCGGCGGCCGGCGTCGAGCGCCTGCTTTTCCAGGTATTCGATCTTGGTGCGCTCGACCTCGGCCCAGCGCGCGGCCTCGGCCTGGGCCTTGGCGTAGGCGTCCCAGCGCTGCTGCCAGTCGTGCAGCGCGGCCTCGGCGGCCTTCAGCGCTTCCTGCCGGCCGCCGTCCTGCTCGCGCAGGGTGGCCAGCTGCGGCTCGGCGGCGGCGATGGCGTTGTGCAGCTCGGCCAGCTGGCGCTCGTCGCCGCTGATGTGTTCGCCCACCTGGGCGAAGGCCGCGTCGGCCTCGGCGCGGGCGGTTTCCAGGCGCTGGCGCAGCTCCTTCTGGTGCTGGATCTGCTGCTCGATGCGGGCCAGTTCGCCACCGACGCGGTAAACCTCGGCCTGGGCCTTGCCCAGCGCCTCGCTGGCTTCGCCGTGCTGGCTGCGGCAGGCCTCGATCTGCGCTTCGGCCTGGCGCTGGTCGGCCAGCAGCGACTGCAGCTTGATCTCGTCCTGGGTGAGCGCGTCGTTGAGCGACTTGAGGTCGGCGTCGTAGCGGCGGAATTCCAGCGCCTTGAGCTGGGCGTCCTTGTTCAGGCGCTCGGCCTGCAGGGCCTGGTACTGCTCGGCGGCGCGGGCCTGGCGCTTGAGGTGCTCGAGCTGCTTGTCCACTTCCTCGCGCAGGTCGCCCAGGCGGTCGAGGTTCTCGCGCGTGCTCTTGATGCGCGACTCGGTTTCCTTGCGGCGCTCCTTGTACTTGGAGATGCCGGCGGCCTCTTCCAGGTACACGCGCAGATCCTCGGGCTTGGCCTCGATGATCTGGCTGATCATGCCCTGCTCGATGATCGAGTAGCTGCGGGCGCCCAGGCCCGTGCCCAGGAACAGGTCGGTGATGTCGCGGCGGCGGCAGCGCGCACCGTTGAGGTAGTAGTTCGACTGGCCGTCGCGGCTGACGCTGCGCTTGACCGAGATCTCCGCGTAACGGGCGAATTCGCCGCCGATGCTGCCTTCGGAGTTGTCGAAGATGAGTTCGACCTGGGCCTGGCTGACCGGCTTGCGCGCCGAGGAGCCCGAGAAGATGACATCGGTCAGCGAATCGCCGCGCAGGCGGCTGGCCGAACTTTCGCCCATGACCCAGCGCACCGCGTCGATGATGTTGGACTTGCCGCAACCGTTCGGACCGACGATGCCGGTCATGTTGGTCGGCAGGTGCATCACCGTGGGGTCGACGAAGGATTTGAAGCCGGACAGCTTGATGGTCGAAAGGCGCATCGGTTCTGGGTTCTCAGTCGGCCGGCCAAACCAGCCGGCCACGGGGCACAGGGGCACCCCAAGTCATTGATTCGATTGGCTTATCGCGGTCCCCACGCCGCGGCCGTGGGCCAGTATAACAGCGCCCCGGCCGCGTCCCGCCTAGGTTTCGTCGGGGGTGCGGGCGTGGATGGACAGGGCGTGGATGTCGCTCTGCATCAGGCTGCCCAGGGCCGCGTAGACCTTGCGGTGGCGGGCCAGCGGCGGCAGCCCGGCGAAGGCCCGGCTGACGATGGCGACGGAAAAATGGCCGCGGCCATCGCGGGCGCCGGCGTGGTTGGCATGCTTGTGGCTGTCGTCCACCACTTCGAGCTCGGTGGGCGCCAGCGCCGCCTCGNNGCTCCTCGCGCGGCAGACTCATGGCAGCACCGGCCGGAACGGCCGGACCTCGACGCGCACGTAGACGCCGGCGGCCAGGTAGGGATCGGCTTCGGCCCAGGCGCGGGCGGCGGCCAGGTCGGGGAATTCGCCGACCACCAGGCTGCCGGTGAATCCGGCCGGGCCCGGGTCCTCGGCGTCGATGGCGGGCAGCGGGCCCGCCAGCTTCAGCCGGCCCTCGGTCGCCAGCGCCTGCAGGCGCGCAAGGTGGGCCGGGCGCGATTCAAGCCGCGCCGCGAGCGAATTTTCCCTGTCGGTTCCAATGATGGCGTACCACATTGGCGACCCCTGTTTCGCCAAGACGGGAACCATTATGGCCGAACTACGCGGCCGCCGGCACCCTCAGTCCAGGTGCATGCCCTTGTAGCGGGTGTTGTGCGGCTCGCGCACCTCCTCCGCCGGCCGCGACGCCGTGTAGTAGTACATCGCGATAGAGCGTCGCCAGACGCCCTCGGGCGTGGCCAGCGGCGCCGGGTGGCCATGGAAGGTGTCGCTGCGGGTGCTGAAGATGACGGCCCGGTTGAACACGGGCGCGATCGAAGTGACCCGGTGCGAGGCGTCGGTGGCCCAGAGCTCCAGGTCGCCGAGGTATTCGGGCTTCCAGATTTCGTTGAAATAGATGAGCAGGTTGATGCGCCGGTGCACCTGCAGCGCCGGGTGCCAGTTGAAGTCGGCGTGCACGCCCAGGTGGCCGCCCGGCCCGACCAGGTGCACGCCGCCACCGAGCAGGTGCGGGTCGGGCAGCAGGTGTTCGATGCCGGTGAGTTGCTCGAGGAAGCGGATCATCGGCGCCGAGTTGAGCTCGTGCAGGGCGCGCACCACGGTTTCCGGCAGCACCTCCTCGCGCGAGGTGGCCAGCTTCATCTCGAAGCCGGTGGCGGCGTAGCGGTCCCAGGGGATGTCGTCGCCCGGGCCCGGGATGGCCGCCGAAATCGCCCGCGCGGCCTCCGGCCGAAGGAAGTCGTCGATGACAATGTGCGGGAAGGGCTCGGCGGCGGCATAGGCCGCGCGCTCGCGGGCCGCCAGCGCATCGAGGCGGGCCGGGTCGAAGATGAAGTCCATGCGCGAACAATAGAGCGTGGCCGCGACCCGTGTCGAACGCTACCGCAAGGCCGCCCGCGACAGGCACAATCGGGCATGGCAGAACGTTTGACGCTCCACCCCGTCACCCCGCAGCAGCGCCTCGTGGACAAGGCGGCGGCCATCCTCAAGGCCGGCGGCCTGGCCCTGGTGCCCACCGACGCGGGTTATTCGCTGGCCTGGTGCCTGGAGTCCCGGGAGGCCGAGGAACGCGTGCAGCGCCTGCGCGAACTGGACAGCCGGCACCCTTTCACCTTACTCTGTCGGCAATTGAGTGAGGCCGGCCGCCTGGCCCGGCTCGACGATCGGGCCTTCCGGCTGATGCGATCGCTGACCCCGGGGCCATGCACGTTCATCCTGCCGGCCTCCCCGGATTTGCCCAAGCGCATCAAGAACGCTGGTCGCAGCAAGCGCCGGGACATCGGCATCCGCCTGCCCGACCACGGCGTGACCCGGATGCTGCTGGAGTCCATCGGGGAACCCCTGTTGTCCACCAGCCTGGTGCTGCCGGACGAAGAACATCCGAACAGCCATGAGGCCGGCGAAGTGGCCGACCGATGGATGCGTTGGGTTGACGTGATGCTGGACGCCGAGGACTGCGAGCCCGGCCCGACCAGCATCGTGGATTGCACGGGCGACGAGCCCGTGGTCGTGCGCCAGGGCTTCCACCCCGTGGCGCTGTGACACCGACTTTTTGGGCCCGGGGGGCCCCCGCTCGATGAGAGCCACGAACCTTTGCACGAGCCTTCGATGAGCGAACCCGCCGCGCCCGAGACCGAGCGCCCGGCCTTCCCGGCCCAGCCCCAGCAGCAGGAAATGCC
>DNNT01000002.1 GCA_003497545.1 Arenimonas sp.
AGCAGGAAGGCGCCGGTGCAGATCGACACCACGCGTTCCGAGCGGTTCGCGAGCCGGCGGATGGCGCCGAGCAGGGCCTCGTCGGCCATCGCGGCGGCCAGGTCGGTGCAGCCGGGAACCACCAGCGTGTGGATCTTCGCGGGGCCGGGCGTGAACGCGCGTTCGGCCAGCAGGGCCAGGCCGCTGCTGCTGCGCACCGGGCCCGGCTGCGCCGCGCACAGCGTGAGCCGGTAGTCGGCGCGCGGGTCGCGGTCGCGGGCGGCGTCGAACACGGCCGCAGGGCCGGTAGCGTCGAGCAGGTCGAAGCCGGGGTAGAGCAGGGTGACGATGTTTCGCGGCTGGCTCATGGGGGGCAATCATGCGCTGGGGACGGATGTCCGTTAGGACGCAGTATTGTCCGTTTCGGACATATTGTCGTGGAGCCTCGGTCCAGTACGCCCCCGCGCCCGATCCACGCCATCACGACATCGCGGAACACCTGCGCCCCCAGCACCAGCCGCCGTCACAGGTAGGGCAACCACATGAAGGCCAACGCGGCGGCGCTGCCTGCCAGGGTGGCCAGGGCCAGCACACCCAGCAGCAGCGCCGTGGCGTACTTGGGCCCCGGCCGCGGCGAGCGCCCGGCGCGCAGGTAGAGTTCCAGCACGGCCAGCGGCAGTCCCCAGCTGGCGAAGCTGACGATGACGAATGTGGCGCTGGTGTAGTCCACCGTGACGCCCAGTGGCGCCAGCACCATGCCGGCCAGCAGGATGCCGATGCGCAGGAACCACACGCCGTTCACCAGCAGCCAGGCGCGCAGCGCGTGGCCGCGGTGCGCGGCGAAGTCGCGCCGCCTTGCGCTGCGCCACGCTAGCCCCACGAAGCCCAGGATCAGTAGCCCGTTGAGGCTGATGGACAGGTTGCTGCCGGTGCCCAACTGCGAGCCGCGGACCCAGGTGAGCCAGAAGCCGGTCAGCGTCACCACAAGCGCGATGACCAGGAACAGCCGCCCGTTCCAGCGGTGTAACGCGGGCCAGCGCCGGCGCAGGCCGGGCAGCAGCTGCCAGGCGCCGGCGAAGGTGACCAGGCCACCCAGCAGGGCGTGCGCCAGGAACTGGGAATTGCCCATCACGTCGCCCGGCACGTAGCCGGTGATGTGAGGCTTCCCGTTCAGCGCGCCAAGGTTGCCGTCCAGGCCGTGGCCGCCATAGAAGAGCGCGATGAATCCCACGAAGGCCCATTGGCCCAGGGTGGCGGCAAGGAACCAGGCGGCCGCGCCCCACTCCAGGGNNTGACAGCATGCGGTGGGCTCCGGAAGGCAGGTGCCGGAAGCGTGCGCAGCCGCGGTCGGCGGCGTCTCGCCGATTCGCGATTCGGCCGGTCGAAGCCGGTGCGGGGTATTCGGCGGTCAGGAAGGGTTTAGTCATTACCGATGGCGCTTGCCGTCGACGGGGCGCTGGCGCCACCCTTGCCGGCAAGCAAGCGGGGGAGACGGGCGATGCAGGTTTGGCAGGCGGGGCTGACCGCGATGGCTGTCGCGGTGTCGCTGGGCTCACTGGCCGCGCTGCTGCGTCGACGGCCCCGGTCCGACGCCGACGTGCTGTTCGCCGTGGTCAGCGCTTCGATGGCCCTGTCCCTGATGGCGCCCTGGCTGGGCGGTGCACCGGGCTGGCTGCTGTGGGCCGTGGCCATCGGCGGTTCGGCCACTTGCAATGGCTACTGGCTGGTGTCGCGCAGCCTGTTCCGCGGCGAGGGTGGCGTTCGCTCCGTGCATGTGTCGGTGGCGGCCGGCGTGGCGGTGCTGATCGCGGCTTACCGGGGCTCCGGCTTGTCCGGCGCCGAAACCGGAGCGCCGCTGCTGCTGGCGCTCGGCGACCTGCTGGGCCTGGCCAGTTCGATCCTGCTGGGCCTGACTTTTCTTGAAGCGCTGCGTGGGTGGTCGCCCCGGTGGCCGGCGGCGGAGCGCCGAATGCGCCTTGCCTTCCTGGCGCTGTTCGCCACCACGGTGCTGTCCACCACGCTGCTGGGTACGCTGGCGCAGGCCTGGCCGGCGGTGGCCGGGCTGCGCAGTGCGGTGGTCGCGGTGGCAGCGACGGCCATGATCGTTTTCACGCACGCGGCGTTCCGCCATCGCCGGCGCCTGCCATTGCCGCCGTCGAAGGCCCGGCCAGCGGCCGCGGCTCCGCCGGAACCGGGCAGCGATGAAGCGCGCCTGGCCGAGGCCCTCCGGTACCAACTCGAGATGCGCCAGGTCTTCCGTGAGCCCGAGCTCAAGGTGGCCGACCTGGCCCGCCGCCTGGGCACCACCGAACAGCGCCTGAGCCGCCTGATCGGCCAGGCGCTGGGCGAAAGGAACTTCAACCAGCTCATCAACCGGCACCGCGTGGCCCACGCCTGCCGCCTGCTGGCAGAGCCGGGCGAGGCGCAAAGCATCCTCGGGATCAGCGCCGAGTGCGGCTTTGCTTCGCTGGGTCCCTTCAACCGGGCATTCAAGGCGGCGATGGGCTGCACGCCGCGGGACTACCGCGTGGCCTGCCGCGACGCCATGGCCAAGGCCGATCCGGGCGCGGCGACCCGCTAGCTTCGCGCGGCGCTCAATCCGCCAGCGGAAGGGTTCCGCGGCAGGTGGGGTACGTGGTGCAGCCCAGGAAAGCCTCACCCGTCTTTCGATTTTGGCGCTGCGCCATCGGGCTGCCGCATCTGGGGCAAGACCGGGGGCCTGTAGCCGGCGTGGCTATGACTGGCGGTGTACGTGGCTCGCCTGTGCTTGGCGCCGAACGGATCAGGTCCTCGAGTTGCCGGCCCGATACCAGGTTGATCGGTTTCCCCAGGGCGAAGCTTGCCGCGTCCGGCGTGAACCGGCCAATGCAGACAACCCAAACGGCATCGGCCCGGTGGTGCTGCAGCAGCCCCCACATCTCGCGAACGGTGGCGACGTCGACGCGCTGGCGTCGCCACTGCTTGCACTGCACCAGTTCCTTGCGGCCGTCTTTCCTGATGAGCAGGTCGATGCCGCCGTCCTTGCCACCACCGCCGGTTTCTTCGACGTAATAGCCCTGGCGTCGGAACCATTCACCCACCAGATTTTCGAATTCGCGCCAGCTGAGCGAGCCAAGGCGCGGATCCATGGCCTGGGCGTCGAAAAGCCGTGCGCGGTTTCGACGCGTGGCGAAGGAAGCAGCGGCGGCCAGCCAGCACGCACCCAACAGCGTCCAGGCGATCAGGCCCAGTCCATGCGCTGCCTGCCCAGAGGCAAACGCCTTGCCAAGCGAGCCCCCGGACTGCCCCAGGTACCAGGGCACGCCATACCGCACCGCCAGGAACGCCAGCACGCCCGCCGCGATACCGACCTGCCAAGGCAGGCTGGCGAGCACCTCGAATCCGCTTTCTTTTCGTCGTGCCATGGGTTTTCGACTGAGGGTGGGGCTGAGGCAAATAGTGAGCCGGCCCCGGAACCATAATCCAGGGCCAAGGTTGCCATGCACGACAATTTCGTACCCCGGAACCGCCCGCGGCTTGCCTATACTCCCCCGGCACCCCTCAGCCCGCGGAAGCCACCCATGCTCGGATACTCCCTGTTCCTGCTCATCCCCATCGCCATCGCCGCGCTCGTGGGCGCCATGGTGCTTGTCTGGGTCCTTGGCCTGCGCCGTGTGGTGCCGGTGAACGAAGTGCACATCGTGCAGACCCGCAAGGACACGGTGTCCTACGGCAAGGGTTTCGCCAGCAATACCTATTACGAATGGCCGTCGCGGCTGCCGCTGGTGGGCCTGACGCGCGTCACGCTGCCGGTGTCGAACTTCGCCATCGACCTGCCCGAATACGCGGCCTACGACAAGGAGCGCGTGCCCTTCCTGGTGCACGTGATGGCCTTCTTCCGCATCAGCGATTCGAACACCGCGGCCCAGCGCGTGGCCTCGTTCGAAGAGCTCAAGGAACAGCTCACCGCCATCGTGCAGGGTTCGGTGCGCACGGTGCTGGCGGCGCACGAGATCGACCAGATCATGCTCGACCGCAGCCGCTTCGGCGAAGCCTTCACCAAGGAAGTGCAGCCGCAGCTGGCCAGCTGGGGCGTGGAGGCGATCAAGAACATCGAGCTGATGGACATCCGCGACGCCCGCGAAAGCGACGTCATCCAGAACATCATGGCCAAGCGCACCTCGGGCATCGCCCGCGAGTCGCGCCTGGTGGTGGCCGACAACAGCCGCCAGGCCGAGATGGCCGAAATCGCCGCCAAGCGCGAAATCGAAATGTCGCGCCAGCTGGCCGCCGAGCAGGTGGGCCTGCGCACCGCCGAAAAGGACAAGAACGTGGGCGTGGCCAACGAACAGGCCGCCCAGCAGGTGAAGGTGCAGCAGCGCGAAACCGCGGCCAAGGAAATGGACGTGGTGCAGGTGAAGACCGTGCGCGGCGCCGAGATCGCCCGCGAGGCCGCCGTCATCGCCGCCGCCCAGGCCAAGGACGTGGCCCTGGTGGAAGCCGATGCCGCCAAGCAGGTGGCCGTGGTGTCGGCCGAGGCCAGCAAGCAGGTGGCCATCGTGTCGGCCGAAGGCCACAAGCAGCAGACGGTGCTCACCGCCGAAGGCCAGCTCGAGGCCGCCAAGCGCAACGCCGAGGGCATCGCGGCCGAGGGCCACGCCAAGGGTTCGGCCGAAACCGCCATCCTGATGGCGCCGGTGGACGCGCAGATCAAGCTGGCCGAGAAGATCGGCAGTGACAAGGGTTACCAGGACTACCTGCTGGGCGTGCGCAACATCGAAGCCGCGCAGGCCGTGGGCATGGCCCAGGCCGAAGCCCTGAAGTCGGCCGACGTGAAGGTGATCACCAACGCCGGCACCCCGGGCAAGGGCCTGTCGAGCGTGATGGACCTGTTCTCCGCCGACGGCGGCACCGCCGTGGCCAGCATGCTCGAGGCCCTGGCGCAGTCGACCGAAGGCAAGAAGCTGCTGTCGAAGTTCGCGGCGGGCAAGGACCCGGCCGGCGACAAGGCAGGCTGAGGCCCTGCGCCCACCCCTCATGCGAACCTTCGTCCTGCGCGCCCGCGCCGCCCCCACCGACAGCCAGAAGCTGCTGGCCGCCATCGGCCAGGAGGCGCACCCGGAAATCCTGGCGCACACGCTGATGAACGCCATTTTCGTGGCGCAGTCGCACCGGCCCGACGTGGTGGTGTACCTGGTGCTGGAAAGCACGCAGGACTTTTCGCGCACCGTTCGTTTCGAGGCCAACGCCATGCATTCGATCGGCGGCTTCGACGAACGGGCGCTGCTGGGCAAGGTGGCCGCGGCGCTCGACGTCTCGCGCGGCATGGGCAAGGAGGAAACGCGGCCGGTGGAGTCGGGCGTCACGGTGCGCACGATCAGCTTCGAGAAGCTGGTGCAGGAGCTGGCGGCCGACCATCAGCTCTTCGTGATGGACCCCAAGGGCACGCCCATCCGCGAGCAGGCCTTCAATAGCAGCCCATGTTTCCTGCTCACCGACCACATCCCGATGCCGAAGAACACCTTCCACACGCTCGACCGCCTGGGCACCAAGCGGATTTCGCTGGGAAAGAAGATGTTGTTCGCCTCGCAGTGCGTGGTGCTGATCCACCACGCGCTCGACGAACGCTGAGGCGCCAGTCAGGCGCCGACGCGCCTCAGCTTGCCCTGCTGCTCCAGCACCGCCGGCGCCACGCCGGCTTCGCCGGGGCCGCCTTCGCCGCCCACGAAGCCGGTCCACGCGTCGCGGCCAGCGTCCTTGCTGCAGTACACCGCGTAATCGGCGATGCGCAGCGCGGTGTCCCAGTCGGTGGCCGTGCCAGGCCAGACGGGCAGGGGCACGAAGCCCAGCGAGGCGGTGACGGGCAGCGGTTTGCCGTCCACGTCCAGCGGGTTGTCGCGCAGCTGGCGCAGCAGCCGTTCGCACAGCTGCGGCCCCTTGGCGGCGTCGGTGTTGCGGCACAGCCACACGAATTCCTCGCCGCCCCAGCGCACCATCAGGTCGTCGTTGCGGGCCACGGCGCGCAGCGCGTCGGCGAACAGGCGCAGCGCGCGGTCGCCGGTGTCGTGGCCGTGCTGGTCGTTGATGGNNTGGCCTTGAAGTTGTCCAGGTCGGCCATCACCAGCAGGCCGCCGGCGGCGTCGGCTTCGGCCATGGTTTCGAGCAGGCTGCGGCGATTGCCCAGGCCGGTGAGCGCATCCTCGCGGCTCTGTTTTTCGATGGTGCGGTGGGCGCGCGCACGCAGCCGGAAGGTGCGCCACAGCAGGGCCAGCACCGCGGCCAGCGCC
>DNNT01000004.1 GCA_003497545.1 Arenimonas sp.
CAGGCGCGCCTGGGCGAGGACGCGGTGTACCAGTGGGCGCCGCACGCCGACCCGCGGCCCGAACGCGCGCAGCGGCGCGTGCGCGAACTGCGCGGGCGTTTCCTGGCGCCGCCGCCGCTGCCGCGCCGGGCCTGGCTGCTCGAACGCCCCATCCCGCTGCGCGGCCCGGCGCCGCGGCTGCTGGCCGGGCCCGAGCGCATCGAATCGGGCTGGTGGGACGGCGACGACGTGCGCCGCGATTATTACGTCGCCGAAACCGCCGCCGGCCAGCGCGCCTGGGTGTTCTGCGCGGCCGGCGAACGCGGCCCCTTCATGCTGCACGGCTGGTTCGCGTGAGCCTGCCGGGTTATGCCGAACTGCACTGCCTGAGCCACTTCAGCTTCGGGCGCGGGGCGTCGGGCGCGCGCGAACTGTTCGAGCGGGCGAAGCAGCAGGGTTACGCCGCGCTGGCGATCACCGATGAAGCCACGCTGGCCGGCATCGTGCGCGCCTGGGAGGCGTCGAAGGCCACCGGCCTGCCGCTCATCGTCGGCAGCGAAATCCGGCTCGACGACGGCCTGCGCTGCGTACTGCTGGTGGAAGACGAAACAGGCTACCGGCGCCTGTGCGGACTGATCACCACTGGCCGCCGGCGCAGCGCCAAGGGCGAATACCGGCTGGCGCGCGCCGACCTCGAAGGCGACACCACCGGCCTGCTGGCGCTGTGGCTGCCCGGCGCCACGCCCGACGCGGGCGAAGGCGCCTGGCTGCGCGACCATTTCCCCGGCCGCTGCTGGCTGGCGGTGGAACTGCACCGCGGCCCCGACGACGCCGCGCGGCTGGCGCGGCTGCAGGCGCTGGCCGCGGCGCTGGACCTGCCCGCCGTGGCCAGCGGCGACGTGCACATGCACGTGCGCGGCCGGCGCGCCCTGCAGGACGTGCTCGCCGCCACCCGCCAGCGCCTGGGCATCGCCGAAGCCGGCGCCTTCCTGTTCCCGAACGGCGAACGCCACCTGCGCACGCGCCGCGCGCTCGCGGCCATTTATCCGCGTCAATTGCTGGAGGAAAGCCTGCGCATCGCCGCGCGCTGCCGCTTCGAGCTCGGCACGCTGCAATACCGCTACCCGCGCGAACTGGTGCCGGACGGCGAGACCCCGACGAGTTGGCTGCGGACGCTGGCGGAACAGGGCATGGCGCGGCGCTGGCCCGAGGGCGCGCCTGCGAAGGTTCGACGGCAAATCGACGAAGAACTCGCGCTCATCGCCGAGCTCGAATACGAAGCCTTCTTCCTCACCGTGCACGACGTGGTGGGGTTCGCGCGCGGGCAAGGCATCCTGTGCCAGGGCCGCGGTTCGGCGGCGAATTCGGCGGTGTGTTTCGCGCTGGGCATCACCGAGGTGGACCCGGCGCGGATGAACCTGCTGTTCGGGCGTTTTTTGTCGAAGGAGCGCAACGAGCCGCCGGACATCGACGTGGACTTCGAGCACGAGCGGCGCGAGGAAGTCATCCAGTACCTCTACCGCAAGTACGGGCGCGAGCGCGCCGCGCTGGCCGCCACCGTCATCTGCTACCGCGGCAAGAGCGCGGTGCGCGACGTGGCCCGGGCGCTGGGCCTGCCGCCGGACCAGGTGGACCAGCTCAGCCGCTGCTTCGCCTGGTGGGACGGCGAGGCCGACATGGAGCAGCGCGTGCGCGAGCGCGGTTTCGACCCGGAATCGCCGGTGCTGCGCCGCGTGCTGGCGCTCACCCGGCAGCTGCTCGACGCGCCGCGGCACCTGAGCCAGCACGTCGGCGGCTTCGTCATCTCCGACCAGCCGCTGCACCACCTGGTGCCGGTGCAGAACGCCGCCATGCCCGAACGCACCATCATCGAGTGGGACAAGGACGACCTGGAATCCCTGGGCCTGCTGAAGGTGGACTGCCTGGCGCTGGGCATGCTCACCGCGGTGAGCAAGTGCCTGGCCCTGCTGCGCACGCACCGCGGCCGCGACCTGACGCCGGCGACCATTCCCGCCGAAGACCCGGCCACCTACGCCATGATCCAGAAGGCCGACACCGTGGGCGTTTTCCAGGTGGAGTCGCGCGCACAGATGGCCATGCTTCCTCGGCTCAGGCCGCGCACCTTCTACGACCTGGTGGTGCAGGTGGCCATCGTCCGGCCGGGCCCCATCCAGGGAAAGATGGTGCATCCCTATCTGCAGCGGCGGCAGGGCCTGGAGCCCGTGACCTACCCGTCGGCGGCGCTGGAGGAAGTGTTCCGACGCACGCTGGGCGTGCCGCTGTTCCAGGAGCAGGTGATGCAGGTGGCCATCGTCGCCGCCGGTTTTTCGCCCGGCGAGGCCGACGAACTGCGGCGCGGCATGGCGGCCTGGAAACGCCGCGGCGGGCTCGACCATTTCCGCCAGCGCCTGTTCGACGGCCTGGCCGCCAACGGCTACGACAGCGAATTCGCCGAACGCATCTTCGAGCAGATCCGCGGCTTCGGCAGCTACGGTTTCCCGGAATCGCACGCGGCCAGCTTCGCGCTCATCACCTACGTCAGCTGCTGGCTCAAGTGCCACGAGCCGGCGGCCTTCACCTGCGCGCTGATGAATTCGCAGCCGCTGGGCTTTTATTCCAACAGCCAGCTGGTGCAGGACGCGCGCCGGCACGGCATCGCGGTGCGGCCGGTGGACGTGCGCCACAGCCACTGGGACAACACGCTCGAGCCCTGGCCCGGCGACGCCGCGCGGCAGCCGGCGCTGCGGCTGGGCCTGCGTGAGGTGTCGGGCCTGTCGGCTGCGGCGGCCGAGGCGCTGGTGGCGGCGCGCGCGGCTNNGCTCAAGGGCCTGGCCGGGCACCGGCACCGGGCGCGCTGGGCGGTGGGCGGCGTCGAGGCACAGCTGCCGCTGTTCGAGACCTCGCCGCGCGAGGACGCCGTCACCCTGCCCGTGCCCACCGCCGGTGAAGACCTGCTGGCCGATTACGCCCGCCTGGGCCTGAGCCTGGGGCCGCACCCGCTGGCCCTGCTGCGCAGGCAGCTGGCCGCGCGCCGCTACCGCCGCTCGCGCGAACTGCGCGAACTGCCGCACGGCAGCCGCGTGCGCGCCGCCGGCCTGGTGACCATGCGCCAGCGCCCGGAAACCGCCAGTGGAACCACCTTCGTCACGCTCGAAGACGAGGACGGCATGGTGAACGTGGTGGTCTGGCGCGACCTGGGCGAACGCCAGCGACGCGTGCTGCTCGAATCGCGGCTGCTGGGCGTGGAAGGCCGCTGGGAAACCGTGGACGGCGTGTACCACCTCATCGCCAACTGCCTGCACGACGAAAGCCCGCTGGCCGCCAGCTTGCGCACGACCCCGCGCGACTTCCGCTAGCCGCCGCTGCGCGCCATCGGCTCCACCAGCGAAGCGCCCTGGTGCCGCGGGTTGCCCACCGCCGCGGACACCGGGTACACGAGCAGCGGCACTTCCGACGGCTGCAGCCAGGCCTTCGCTTCGTGCGCCGGGCCCTGCAGCCAGGCCAGCCAGCCTTCCTCGGGCAGCACCTGCGGCTGGCGGTCGTGCACGCGGCGCACCTCGCCCCGGGCCTCGGTGGTCACCACGGTGTAAGTGGCCACCGTGCGGCCCTCGGCATCGGTCCAGCGCGACCACAGCCCGGCGAACATCATCGGGTTGTCGCCCGCCTTCGAACGCAGGAAATACGGCTGCTTGCGCTGGCCACCCTCGTCCACCCATTCGTACCAGCCGGTCACCGGCACCAGGCAGCGCTGGCCATGCCGCCAGGCGTCACGGAAAGCCGGCTTCTCCGCCAGCGTCTCGGCGCGGGCATTGATGGTGGAATAGGCAATCTTCGGATCGCGCGCCCAGTGCGGCAGCAGCCCCCAGCGCATCGACTCCAGCCCCGGCCCGCCGACGCCGGCCACCACCACCGGGCTCAGCAGGCTGGGCGCGATGTTGTAGTGCGCGAAGCCCGCCAGCGGGTTGACCACGTGGTCCACGAACCCGGGCACGAGGTTGCCGGCATTGAAGGGGCCGAACAGGGCGTAGCGCGCGCACATGCCCTCCAGTCTAGCCCCGCCCGGCCACCACGGCGGGCGACCAGGCGGGATGAGCCGATGCCTGGCGACTAGCGCCCGTCCGGCTGCGGGCGGTCGGGGTCCAAGCCGCACTGCGAGGCCGCCTCCTGGCTGTAGCCCACCATCACCCACCGGTCGTCGACGCGCTCGTAAACCGCGACGGTGCGTTTGCCGAGGCCACACATCTCGATGACCATGATGGCGCCCTCGGGCGCATTCGTACCCGGCGCCGGGTCGCCGCAACCAACAACCACGCAATCCTTCGTCGAAATCGGCGGCGGCGCAGGCGCCCAGGCGCCGGGGCCGGCCGGAACCGCCTGGCACTGCTGGGCTTCGAGCGTCACCGAAAAATTCATCGGCCGCGCGGGGAGCCGCTTGGGCTCGATGCCCCGCGCGTGCCGCGGGCCGCTACCCAGCTCCACGTCCAGCCAGCCCAGCACGGATTCAAAATCGGCGTCGGCCCGCGTATAGAGCTTATGGCTGGTGACTGCGGTGCAACGCTCGAGGGGCGTGGCGCGCGCCGGTTCGCGTGCACCCGCCGGCACCGAAAAACCCGCCAGGAGCGCCAGCAACACGCCGGCGACCACACATTGCCGCTTGTCCATCGTTCTTCCTCCTTGGTCCGGAATCGGACGAACCAAGGATCACCAGCTGCGATCGATCGCGCCGTAGGAAAAGAACCACTCCTGCCGTCACCCGATTACGTGAGCCACGTCGCCGAAGAGAAAAATTCCCGCTGCCGGAACGAAAGACCGCGGCAATACTCGGGTAGCGGAATCACTCCGCGATGGACCGGCCGCCTTCATGGGGATGGCACCGGGCCAATGACAAGCACACACAGGGGAAACAATAAACACCAAACACCTCTTCGCCGCGGTGGTCGCCTCGGGCTGCGCCAGCAATTCGAAGGACATCTCGACCCAGTACGTCAGCCCGCTGCAGTACAAGGACTACGAGTGCGACAGCCTCGCGATGGAAATGTCGCGCGTCTCGCGCCGGGTCGGCGAGCTGCAGGCCTCCATCGACAAAAACGCCAAGCAGGACAAGGTGGCGACGGGCGTGGGCCTGGTGCTGTTCTGGCCGGCGCTGTTCTTCATCGACGGCGACACCCCGGAGGCGGCGGAATACGCGCGCCTGAAGGGTGAGTTCGAGGCCATGCAGACCGCGGCCAGCCAGAAGAAGTGCTCGATCGACGTCCAGCAGGGCTGAGGCCGGTACGGCACCCGGAAAAAGAAAAACCCGCCGGAAGGCGGGTTTTTCCATTCTGGTGCCGGAAACAGGAGTCGAACCTGCGACCTACGCATTACGAATGCGCCGCTCTACCAACTGAGCTATTCCGGCGGAAGGCGGGAATTCTAGGCGGCGGGGCCGCCCCGGTCAATTTACGAGGCTGATGCGCAGTTCCCTGGGCAGGGCGAACACCACGTTCTCCGGCTCGCCCTCCAGGTGGTCCACCCCGGTGGCGCCCAGCTCGCGCAGGCGCTCCACCACGCCCTGCACCAGCACTTCCGGGGCCGAGGCGCCCGCGGTCACGCCCACCCGGGCGGCGCCGGCCACCCAGGCCGGGTCGATGTCCCCGGCGCCGTCGATCAGGAAGGCGCGGGCGCCCTGCTTCTCGGCCAGCTCGCGCAGGCGGTTGGAGTTGGAGCTGTTCACCGAGCCCACCACTAGCACCACCTCGCACTTCCCGGCCAGGATGCGCACGGCGTCCTGGCGGTTCTGGGTGGCGTAGCAGATGTCGTCGTGCTTCGGGCCCTGGATGGCCGGGAAACGCGCCTGCAGGGCCGCGATGATCTCGCGGGTGTCGTCCACCGACAGCGTGGTCTGGGTGGTGTAGGCCAGGTTGTCGGGCTGGGTGGGCTGCAGCGTGGCCACGCCAGCCACGTCTTCCACCAGGTGGATGTGGTTCTCGCCGTGCTCGCGGCGCCACTGGCCCATGGTGCCCTCCACTTCCGGGTGGCCGGCGTGGCCGATCAGCACCACGTCGCGGCCGGCGCGGCAGTGGCGCGCCACCTCGATGTGCACCTTGGTCACCAGCGGGCAGGTGGCGTCGAACACCTTCAGTCCGCGACGCTCGGCCTCGGCGCGAACGGCCTGGGAAACGCCGTGTGCGCTGAAGATGACGGTGGCGCCGGCCGGCACTTCATCGAGCTCCTCGACGAAGACTGCGCCGCGCTGGCGCAGGTCGTCCACCACGAAGCGGTTGTGCACCACCTCGTGGCGCACGTAGATGGGCGCGCCCAGCGATTCGATGGCGCGCTTGACGATTTCGATGGCGCGGTCGACGCCGGCGCAGAAGCCGCGGGGATTGGCGAGCAGGACGTCCATGGCGGGATTATCCGCCCTTTCCAGGCGCCGGCGACGCCTTGAAGCTGAACAGCACGAGCAGCACCGCGCCCACCACGATGGCCGAATCGGCCACGTTGAAGGCCGGCCAGTGGTGCCGCCCCACGTACCAGTCGACGAAGTCCACCACGTAGCCGAAGCGGATGCGGTCGATCACGTTGCCGACCGCGCCGGCCACCACCAGCGCGAACGGCAGCGCGGTGCGCCAGTCGCCGCGCGGCGTGCGCGCCAGCCACACCGTGAGGCCCAGGCTGATCACGATGGCCAGGCCGGTGAAGAACCAGCGCTGCCAGCCACCGGCGTCGGACAGGAAGCTGAAGGCGGCGCCGTAGTTGTGCACCAGCGTCCAGTTCCAGAAACCGTCGATGAAAGGCACCGGCTTGAGGTATTCCAGCGAGCCCAGCGCCACCGCCTTGGTCCACTGGTCGATGGCGACCAGCAACGCCGACAGGCCCAGCCAGGCCAGCGCGTTCGGGCGCGGGCCGGCCATCAGAACCACCGGCGGGTTTCGCCCGCGCCGTAAACGTTTTCGACGCAGCGGCCGCACAGCTCCGGGTCGTCGGCATGGCTGCCCACGTCGGCGCGGTAGTGCCAGCAGCGCACGCACTTGCCGTGGCCGGTGGACACCGCGTGCACCCAAGGGCCGGCGCCCTCGCCTTCCGCGCCGGGGCGGCCGGCGACGGGCTTGAGGTCGAAGCGCGAGGTGATGAAGAAGAAGCGCAATTCGTCCGCCACCGGGGCGAAACGC
>DNNT01000220.1 GCA_003497545.1 Arenimonas sp.
GCGCGGCGCAGGGCCACGGGCTGGGGCTGCGGCAGGAATTCCGGCAGCACGGCCTCGGTGATGGCGCCGGCCTGGCCGCCCATGATTTCCAGCACCAGCGCGGTGGCGCGTTCGAGCGCCAGGCGCGGCAGCTGCGGGTCGACGCCGCGCTCGAAGCGGTGCGAGGCGTCGGTGTGCAGGCCCAGCCGGCGGGCGCGGCCGATGATGGCGTCGGGCGCGAAGTGCGCGCTTTCGAGGAAAACGCGGGTGGTGGCGTCGGTGACGCGGGNNGCGTGCATCGGCTGGCCCAGCTCGAGCATCACGTAGTTGGTGATGTCCACCAGCGGGCTGATCGGGCGCAGGCCGGCGCGCTTGAGGCGCTCGGTCATCCACAGCGGCGAAGCGGCTTTCGCATCCACGCCTTCAATGACGCGACCGCAGTAGCGCGGGCAGTCGGCGCCGGCGCCCAGCGCCACCTCGAACGAGGCCGGACTGGTGATGGCGGCTTCGGGAATGGCCATCGGGCTGACCTGGGCGCCCATGGCGGCGGCCACGTCGAAGGCGATGCCGCGCACGCTGAAGCAGTCGGCGCGGTTGGGCGTGAGCTTGAGCTCGAAGCTGGCGTCGGGCAGGCCGAGGAACGCGGCGATCGGCTCGCCCACCGGCGCGTTCGCCGGCAGCTCGAGCAGGCCGGAAGCGTCGGCATCGATGCCCAGCTCCTTCGCGGAACAGAGCATGCCCTGCGAATCCACGCCGCGCAGCTTGGCGGCGCCGATGGCGATGCCGCCGGGCAGCTTCGCGCCGACGGTGGCCAGCGGCGCCTTCAGGCCCGGGCGGGCATTCGGCGCACCGCAGACGATCTGCACGGTGCCGGCGCCGGTGGCGACCTGGCACACCTGCAGGCGGTCGGCTTCGGGGTGCCTTTCGCAGGAAAGGATCTCGGCCACGAGCACGCCGTCCAGGCCTTCGCCCAGCACCTGCAGCTCCTCGACCTCGAGGCCGATGGCGGTCAGGCGCGCGGACAGCTCCTCGCGCGGCGCGGCGGTGGCGACGTGTTCGCGAAGCCAGCTTTCGGGGAATTTCATCTCTGCCCTCCTTGGCTCAGGCGAACTGCCGCAGGAAGCGGCCGTCGTTCTCGAAGAAGCTGCGCAGGTCGTTCACGCCGTAGCGCAGCATGGCGAAACGCTCGACACCCAGGCCGAAGGCGAAGCCGGTGTACTTCTCCGGGTCGATTCCGCAGGCGCGCAACACGTTCGGGTGCACCATGCCGCAGCCCAGCACCTCCAGCCAGCGGGTGGAGCCGTCGGGTTGCTGCCAGGCGATGTCCACTTCGGCCGAGGGTTCGGTGAAGGGGAAATAGCTGGGGCGGAAGCGCATCTCGAAATCGCGCTCGAAGAACGCGCGCACGAATTCCGCCAGCGTGCCCTTGAGGTCGGCGAAGCTGGACGTTTCGTCCACCAGCAGGCCTTCCACCTGGTGGAACATGGGCGTGTGGGTCTGGTCGCTGTCGCTGCGGTAGACCTTGCCGGCGGCGATCATGCGCAGCGGCGGCTTGTTCGACTGCATGAAGCGCACCTGCACGCCCGAGGTGTGGGTGCGCAGCAGGCGGCCGTCGGGGAAATAGAAGGTGTCGTGCATGGCGCGCGCCGGATGGTGCGGCGGGAAATTCAGCGCCTCGAAGTTGTGGAAGTCGTCCTCGATCTCCGGGCCGTCGGCCAGCTGGTAGCCCAGGCGCGCGAAGATGTCGGTGATGCGCTCGAGCGTGCGCGACACCGGGTGCAGGTTGCCCACGGCGGCGCCGCGGCCCGGCAGGGTCACGTCGATGCGCTCGCTGGCCAGTCGCTGGGCCAGCGCGGCTTCTTCCAGCGCCGACTTGCGCGTGGCGATGGCCGCCGACAGCGCGTCCTTGGCGCGGTTCACGGCCTCGCCGGCGAGCTTGCGCTGCTCCGGGGCCAGGGCGCCGAGCTGCTTGAGCTGGCCGGTGATGGTGCCGCTCTTGCCCAGCAGGGCGACGCGCAGGGCGTCGAGCGCCTCGAGGCTGGCGGCGGCTTCGACCTCGGCCAGGGCCGAGCGGGTCAGGGATTCGATGTCGGACATTCTCGGCTCGTCTTCCGGGTCCAGAAAACAAAATGGGGAAGGACTCTCGCCCTTCCCCACTTCGGTCTTGCCTGCGTGCGGCGAACCGCCGCAGGCAGTGGCCTTACGCCGCGAGAGCGCGCTTGGCCTGCTCGGCGATCACGCCAAAGGCGGCGGGATCGTGGATGGCGATGTCAGCCAGGGCCTTGCGGTCCATGGTGATGTTCGCCTTCAGCAGGCCATTCATGAAGCGGCTGTAGCTCAGGCCGTGCATGCGGGCAGCGGCGTTGATGCGCACGATCCACAGGCTGCGGAACTGGCGCTTCTTCTGCTTGCGACCGATGTACGCGTACTGCTGGGCCTTGGTGACGGCCTGCTTGGCAACGCGGAAAACCTTGCGGCGGGCGTTGTAGTAGCCCTTCGCGAGCTTGATGATCTTCTTGTGACGGCGGCGCGCCGTGACACCACGCTTGACTCGTGCCATTTCTTATTCTCCTCAGAGGTACGGCAGCATGCGGTCCAGACGGCCCGCGTCCTCGGCACGAACGTGGTTCGTCTGCCGGAGGTTGCGCTTCCGCTTGGTCGCCTTCTTGGTGAGGATGTGGCTACGGTTCGCGTGGCCAGCCTTGTACTTGCCGGAAGCGGTCTTCCGGAAGCGCTTGGCCGCCGCCCGATTGGTCTTGATCTTGATCTTGGCCATGGGAGTCCCTTTGGGATTTATTGGTTACTGGCCTGGGCGGTGGCGGGTGCCACGCTTTCCTTCCTGCCCGTGCCGGCTTGTAAGCCATTGATTCCCAAAGGAACCAATGGCAGGTCCATGACGACTTCGCCCGATGTTCCGGGCCCGGATGCCGCACCGGGAGCCCGCCGGAAAGCCGGCGAGCCGCGAATTATGCAACAAAACCAAGGCGTTGTGTAGGAGACGCCCGGTTATTTCTTCTTGGGCGCGACCATCATGATCATCTGGCGACCCTCGAGGCGGGGGCGCTGCTCGATGACCACGTCCTCGCCCAGGTCGGCCTCGATGCGCTTGGCCATCTCGAGACCCAGCTCCTGGTGGGCCATTTCGCGGCCCTTGAAGCGGATGTTGACCTTGACCTTGTCGCCCTCCTCCAGGAACCGGCGGAGGTTGCGCAGCTTGATGTTGTAGTCGCCGTCGTCGGTGGTCGGGCGGAACTTGAGTTCCTTGATCTCGACGATCTTCTGCTTCTTCTTGGCGGCGTTCGCCTTCTTCTGCAGGTCGAACTTGTACTTGCCGTAATCCATGATGCGGCAGACCGGCGGATCCGCGGTGGGCTGGATCTCGACCAGGTCGACGCCGGACTCTTCGGCGAGCGCAAGCGCTTCGTCGCGGGACAGGACGCCGACCATCTCGCCGTCCAGGCCGATCACGCGCACGCGCGGGACCCGGATCTCGAGGTTCTTGCGGTTGCCCTTGTCGGAAGATGAAGTATTGATTCGCGTGTTCCTTGTTTGTGACTGAAACCGGCCGCCCTCAGGCGACCGGGCCGTTCTCTTCGCGCAGCTTGGCCAGGAAGTCCTCCACGGACATGCTCCCGAGGTCCTCGCCCGACCGCGTGCGCACCGCAATCATCCCATTTTCCTTCTCGCGGTCGCCAACGACCAGCAGGTAGGGGACTTTTTGCAGGGTGTGCTCGCGGATCTTATAGCCGATCTTCTCGTTCCGCAAATCGGACTGGACCCGGAAGCCTTGATTCACAAGGGTTTTCCGGACCGATTCGACCCAGTCGGCCTGGGCGTCGGTGATGTTCATCACCACCGCCTGGACCGGGGCCAGCCAGGCCGGGAAGGCGCCGGCGTGGTTCTCGACCAGGATGCCGATGAAGCGCTCCATGGAGCCGACGATGGCGCGGTGCAGCATGACCGGGTGCCGCTTGGTCGAGCTCTCGTCCACGTATTCGGCGCCCAGGCGGCCCGGCATCATGAAGTCCACCTGCATGGTGCCCAGCTGCCAGGTGCGGCCGATGGCGTCCTTGAGGTGGTATTCGATCTTCGGGCCGTAGAAGGCGCCCTCGCCCGGCAGCTCCTCCCAGGCCACGCCGCAGGCCGACAGCGCCGCGCGCAGGGCGTGTTCGGCCTTGTCCCAGGTGGCGTCGTCGCCCAGGCGGTTGTCCGGGCGCAGGGCGATCTTGATCTGCACGTCGCTGAAGCCGAAGTCGGCGTACACGCGCAGGGCCTGGCGGTGGAAGGCGGTGACCTCGGACTCGATCTGGTCCTCGGTGCAGAACACGTGGCCGTCGTCCTGGGTGAAGCCGCGCACGCGCAGGATGCCGTGCAGCGCGCCCGAGGGCTCGTTGCGGTGGCAGGCGCCGAACTCGCCGTAGCGGATCGGCAGGTCGCGGTAGCTGTGCAGGCCCAGGTTGAACACCTGCACGTGGCCCGGGCAGTTCATCGGCTTGAGCGCATAGGTGCGCTTCTCCGACTCGGTGAAGAACATGTTTTCCTTGTAGTTGTCCCAGTGGCCGGACTTCTTCCACAGGGACACGTCGAGGATCTGCGGGCAGCGCACTTCCTGGTAGCCGGAGGCGCGGTAGACGCGGCGCATGTACTGCTCCACCACCTGCCACAGCTGCCAGCCCTTCGGGTGCCAGAACACCAGGCCCGGGGCCTCTTCCTGGATGTGGAACAGGTCGAGCTGCTTGCCGATCCTGCGGTGGTCGCGCTTCTCGGCTTCCTCGAGCTGGACCAGGTAGGCCTTGAGGTCCTTGTCGTTGAGCCAGGCGGTGCCGTAGATGCGGCTGAGCATCTGATTGTTGTGGTCACCGCGCCAGTAGGCGCCGGCCACTTTCATCAGCTTGAACGCGCGCAGCTTGTCGGTGCCCGGCACGTGCGGGCCGCGGCACAGGTCGGTGAACTCGCCCTGGGTGTAAAGCGACAGGTCTTCGTTGGCCGGGATCGATTCGATGATCTCGGCCTTGTAGTGCTCGCCCAGGCCCTTGAAGAAGGCCACGGCCTCGTCGCGGCTCTTGACGCTGCGGGTGACCGGCAGCGCTTCCTTGACGATTTTCTGCATCTCCGCCTCGATCGCCGGCAGGTCTTCCGGCGTGAACGGGCGCTCGTAGGCGAAGTCGTAGTAGAAGCCGTTGTCGATGACCGGGCCGATGGTGACCTGCGCGCCGGGATACAGGCGCTGCACGGCCTGGGCCAGCAGGTGGGCGGTGGAGTGGCGCAGCACGTCCAGCGCGTCCGGGTGCTTGTCGGTGACGATCTCGAGCGAGGCATCGTTCTCGATGCGGAAACTGGCGTCCACCAGCTTGCCGTCCACCTTGCCGCCGAGCGCGGCCTTGGCCAGGCCGGCGCCGATGGAGGCAGCCACTTCGGCCACGGTGACGGGATGTTCGAACGGGCGGCGGCTGCCGTCGGGGAGCGTGATGTTGATCATTTCGGGTCTTGGGCTGGGGGTCGCGGGCAAGAAAAAAGGGCGCCAGGCGCCCTCGCGGATGCGAAGCCTGGCGGGTCGTCTACTGGGTGCTGGTAGTGCTCATGTCGCACGCTCGGCGCCGGTTTCCCGGGGCCACCTTGTCTCAGCCCTTGACGCCTGCAAAGGTAGGCCGCGGGGGCCTGAAAGTCAATGAAAACAGGCCTTTCCGGGCTAGACTCGGGGCTTCCCAGGGAGACCCGCGCATGGCCCAGAGCATCCACGACTTCCACGACGACCCCCGCAACGCCTCGATCCTGGTCTGGATCAATGGCCGGCTGGTGCCCCGGGCCGAGGCCACGGTATCGGTGTTCGACAGCGGCTTCGTGCTGGGCGATGGCGTCTGGGAGGGGCTGCGGGTGGTCGGGGGCCAGCCGGTGTTCCTGGACGCCCACCTCGACCGGCTGTTCGAAGGCGCCAAGGCCATCGCGCTCGACATCGGGCTCGACCGCCGCGGCCTGGAGCGCGCCATCCGCGACACCCTGGCTGCCAACGGCATGCACGACGGCGTGCACCTGCGCCTGATGGTGACCCGCGGCGTGAAGCGCACGCCCTACCAGGACCCGCGGGTCACCCTCGGCCCGCCCACGGTGGTGATCATCCCCGAGCACAAGAACCCCAAGCCCGAGACGCTCTCCACCGGCCTGAAGCTCTTCACCGTGCACGTGCGCCGCGGCTTCCCGGACGTGCAGGACCCCAAGCTCAACAGCCACAGCAAGCTCAACTGCATCACCGCCTGCATCCAGGCCACCGCCGCCGGCGCCGACGAGGCGCTGATGCTCGACCCGCACGGCTTCGTGGCCACCTGCAATTCCACCCACTTCTTCATCGTGCGCAAGGGCGAGGTCTGGACCTCCACCGGCGACTACTGCCTGGGTGGCATCACCCGCGCCAATGTGCTGCAGGTGTGCCGCGAAGCCGGGATCCCGGCGCGCGAGAAGAATTTCAGCCTCACCGAGGTCTACTCGGCAGAGGAGGCCTTCTGCACCGGCACTTTCGCCGGCGTGGTGCCGGTGCGCGAGATCGACGGCCGCACCATCGGCGACAGCCGACCTGGGCCAATGGTGGCGCGCCTGCAGGGGCTTTACCGCGAGTTGGTGCAGCGCGACGTGCTGGTGCGCGCCGGGGAGAAGCTGGCGTGAGCCCGCTGCGGATCGCCATGTGGAGCGGCCCGCGCAACATTTCCACGGCGATGATGCGGGCCTGGGAAAACCGCCCGGACTGCGCGGTGAGCGACGAACCGCTGTACGCCGCCTACCTGGCGATGACCGGCGCCGACCACCCGGGCCGCGACGAAGTAATCGCCGCCGGCGAAACCGACTCGCGCAAGGTGGCCGATGCCCTGCTGGGCCCGGTGCCCGGCGGCCGGCCGGTCTGGTACCAGAAGCACATGAGCCACCACTTGCTGCCGGGCATGGACCACGACTGGATCCATGGGCTGCACAACGTCTTCCTGGTGCGCGACCCGGCCGAAGTGGTGGCGTCCTACCTGCGCTCGCGCGCCACGGTGGAGCCGGCCGACATCGGGCTGCTGCAGCAGGCTGAGCTCTTCGACGAGCTGGCCGCGGCGTCGGGCAAGGCACCCACCGTGATCGACGCCGGCGACTTCCTGGCCGCGCCGGAGGCCCACCTGCGGGCCCTGTGCACCGAACTGGGCCTGGACTTCACCGACCGCATGCTGCACTGGCCCGCCGGCCCNNCCCGCCTATGAGCGGCTGCGCAGCCACCGCATGCGGCCCTGAGGCCAGGAACGACAAAGCCGCCCGGAGGCGGCTTTGGTCTGGTGTCCGTTGCGTTCCATCCCGCTGTCCAGGGGATGGTGGGCGGTACAGGTTTCGAACCTGTGACCCCTACCATG
>DNNT01000203.1 GCA_003497545.1 Arenimonas sp.
GCCGTAGCCGGGGTGGATCGCCTCGGCGTCGGTGACTTCGGCGGCGGCGATGATCGACGGCACGTGCAGATAGCTTTGCGCCGATGGCGCCGGACCGATGCACACCGATTCGTCGGCCATCGCCACGTGCTTGAGGTTGCGGTCCACGGTCGAGTGCACCGCCACGGTCTTGATGCCGAGCGCATGGCAGGCGCGCAGGATGCGCAGCGCGATCTCGCCGCGGTTGGCGATGACGATTTTCTCCAGCATGGGCCGGTCCTCAGCTGATGACGAACATGGGCTCGTCGAACTCGATCGGCTGGCCGTTTTCGACCAGGATGGCGCGCACCGTGCCGGAAACGTCGGCCTCGATCGGGTTGAACATCTTCATCGCCTCGATGATGCCCAGCGTCTCGCCGGCCTTCACGACCTGGCCCACCTTCACGAAGGGCGGCTTGTCCGGGCTGGGCGAGGCGTAATAGGTGCCGACCATGGGCGAACGCACGGTGTGGCCGTCCGGCACGTCCTTGGTGGACTTGCCCACGGCTTCGGCCGAGAGCGCGGGCGCGGCGGCGGCCGGCGCCGGGCGGGCCGGTTCGGCGTGCGCCACCGGGGCCGGGGCGGCCATCGGCGCGGGCGCGGCGTAGCTGCCCTTCGGCACGCGGGCCAGGCGCACCGACTCCTCGCCCTCCTTGATTTCGATTTCCGCGAGGTTCGATTCCTCGAGCAGGTCGATGAGCTTCTTGATCTTGCGAAGGTCCATGATGGCCTCGTCTTGTGGTGATGGTTGGAAGGGGTCAGAGCCGCGCGATGGCGGCTTCGAGCGCGTAGGCGTAGCTGTCGGCGCCGAAGCCGCAGACCACGCCGGTGGCGATGTCGGAGAAGTAGCTGGTGTGCCGGAACGGTTCGCGCGAATGCGGGTTCGACAGGTGCACTTCGATGAAGGGCAGGGCCACGGCCGCCAGCGCGTCGCGCAGGGCCACCGAGGTGTGGGTGAAGGCGGCCGGGTTCACCAGCAGGAAGGCGGTGCCGTCGGCGCGGGCAGCCTGCACCCGGTTGACGAGCTCGTGCTCGGCGTTGGACTGGAAGCTTTCCAGCGCATGGCCGGCGGCTTCGGCGCGCGCGGCCAGGCGGGCGGTGATGTCGGCGAGGGTGGCGCGGCCGTAGATGCCCGGCTCGCGTTCGCCGAGCAGGTTCAGGTTGGGACCGTTCAGGACCAGGATCTTTGCCACGCCAGCCTCCCCAGGGGAGGCACAGTCTGGGGGCAGGGCGGGCGGGTTGTCCAGAAGATCGCCGCGACTTCGGCGATTTTAACGGGCGTTTGAATTTACCCAGGCCTGCACGGACTCCGGGTCCGGGAAGGCGCCGTAGTGGGTCGCGCGCAGGGTGCCGCTGGCGTCCACCAGCACGGTGTAGGGCAGGATGCCGCGCCGGTTGCCCAATTGCACGGAACTGTCGCCCGGGCCCGGGTTTTCCACCAGCAGGGTGAACTCCACCGGCACCTCGCGCAGGAAGGACAGGGCCTCGTCCGGGCTTTCCAGGGCAATGCCGACCACTTTGACGCCGTTGCCGCCCTGCTGGCGGGCGTAGGCGTCGAGCACCGGCATTTCCTTGCGGCAGGGACCGCACCAGCTGGCCCAGTAGTTGATGAGCCGCAGGCGGCCGGGGCCGGAGACGGTCACCCGTTCGCCGGAGCGCAGGTCGGGTAGGGACAGTTCGGGCACGGGCTGGCCGACTTCGGTGATGACCATGCCCGGCGGCGCGGGCTTTTCGTCGGGCATGAGCGCGCGCTGGCCCAGCCACCAGCCCAGCCAGGCGGACAGGCCGCCCAGCACCACGATGGCGCCCCAGGTGAGGATGGTCTCGCGCTTCATCTCAGTTCGCCGCCTTGGCCAGGGCCTCGTTCACGATGGACTGGGTCAGGAGGGTCGGCAGCACCTCGGGTTCGCCGCCGCCGCGCGGGTACACGACGTAAAGCGGCACGCCCACGGCCTGGTGCGATTCGAGGAAGGCGGTGATGGCCGGGTCCACGTCGGTCCAGTCGCCTTTCATGTACACGGCGCCGGCGCGCTCGAGCGCCTCGCGGAAAGCGGGGCGGCCCAGCACGGTGCGTTCGTTGGCCTTGCAGCTCACGCACCAGTCGGCGGTCATGTTCACGAACACGACGCGGCCATCTCGGCGCAGTTGTTCCAGGCTTTCGGCAGAGTAGGCGACCACGCCGGTTTCGGCCGACGCGGCTTTTTCCGGCGCCGGCATGCGCTGCACCAGCACCGCCGGCCACAGCGCGGCCAGGATCACCACCACGGCGATGGCCTTGGCCAGCAGGCCCTTCCAGCGCGCCTTCTCCCACAGCCACAGGCCCAGGCCCAGGCCCACCGCGCCCACCAGGGCCAGGCCGATGGCGTCGGCGCCACGCTGCTTGGCCAGCACCCACAGCAGCCACACCGCCGTGAGGTACATCGGGAAGGCGAGCAGGTGCTTGAAGGTTTCCATCCACGCGCCGGGCCTGGGCAGGCGCGCCGCCAGCGCCGGCACGAAACCGATCAGCAGGAAGGGCAGGGCCAGGCCCAGGCCCAGCGCCAGGAACACCGCGATCGCCACCACCGGCGAGGCGGTGAACGCGAACGCCAGCGCCGTGCCCATGAAGGGCGCGGTGCAGGGGCTGGCCACCACGACCGCCAGCACGCCGGTGAAGAAATCACCGGCCGGGCCGGATTTTTCCGTGAGCGACTGGCCCGCGCCCGCCAGCGAGGCGCCAAAGCTCACCACGCCCGACAGCGACAGGCCGATGGCCACCATCACCAGCGCCAGTGCGGCGATGACGCCCGGCTGCTGCAGCTGGAAACCCCAGCCCAGCGCCAGCCCGGCCTGGCGCAGCGCCAGCGCGATGCCGCCCACCGCGGCGAAGCTGGCGAGCACGCCAGCGGTGTACCAGAGCGCATGTGCGCGCGCCTTTCGCTGGTCGCCGCCGCCCTGCGCCAGCGACAGCGCCTTGAGCGACAGCACCGGCAGCACGCAGGGCATCAGGTTGAGAATGACGCCGCCGCCCAGCGCCAGCAGCAGCGCCAGCCACAGCGGCGTGCCGGCCTTCGCGGGCGGCGTTTCCGGCGCCGCTCCGCCCACCGCACCGCCCTCGGGCAGCTGCAGTTCCACCGTGCGGGTCATCGGCGGGTAGCAGATGCCGTCGGTCTGGCAGCCCTGGAAGGTGACGCTGAGCGTGGCCGGCACGGCGCGGGTGTGTTCGCGGATGAGCGGCAGCGGCGCGTCCACCGGTTCGAAATACACCTGCACGTCGCCGAAGTGTTCGTCGAAGTGCGACTGCGAGGGCGGCCACTGGATCCCGCCGGCGCGCACGCCTTCGGCCGCCAGTTCCACAGCATTGCGCTCGCGGTAGAGGTAATAACCCGGCGCCGGCGTGAAGCGCAGCAGCAGCCGGTCGGCGGTGTCGACGATGGCTTCGAAGCGGAAGGCCTGGTTTTCCGGCAGCGGCAGGCCGCCTGCGGCGATGGCCGGGTTGGTGGCGACGCCGAACAGGTCGGTGCCGGCGGGCACGGGCAGCGGGTCGGTGCCGGCCGGTGCGGCGCTGTCCGCGGGCAGTTCGACGGTGACCGTCTTGGTGTGCGGCGGGTAGCAGATGCCGACGTCGGCGCAGCCCTGGTACTTCACCTGGAAATCCAGCGTGCGCACGCCGTCGGCGGCGGCACCGGTGAGCACCGCGGTCACGTCGCCGCGGTAGGTCTGCACGTCGCCGAAGAATTCGTCGGTGTAGGCGATGCCCTCGGGCAGCTGCAGCGGGTTCGCCTTGAAGCCGGCGCCGGCGGGCTGTACGCCCATGCGGTGGCGGTAGAGGTAATAACCCTCGGCGATCTTCCAGGTGAATTCGATGCGGCCGCGCTCGGTGGCCTTGGCGCTGAGCGCGAAGGCCTCGTCGATGGGCAGCAGGTCGGCTTCGTCCACCGCCCGGGCGGCGGGGGAAAGAAGCAGCAGGGTGGCCAGCAGGGCCGACAGCCAAGGGGTCATGCGGGGTCTCGCGTGGGTCGGGGACGGCCGCGAAACGCCGGCCGCCCCCTGGGACAGCCAGTATCCCCGGAAGTTCGCGGCCCTGGCGAATCGGGCCGCGACAGTGTCAGGCCCGGGAGGTCATGGCCTCGACAAAATCCACCAGCGGCTGCTGCTCCGGGTTGCGCAGGGAGCGGAAGGCCACCAGCAGGCGCTCTTCCAGCCCGCACTGGGCGTAGAAGTTGAGCAGCATGGCCGGCGTGTCGTTGCCGTTGGCGTCGCCGGTGCCGCCGACCCAGCGGCTGCCGCGGCCGGTGGCCAGCCATTCGAAGCTGACGGCGGTGGCCATGGCGATCTTGGCCATGTTGTCGGTGGTGGGCTTGGCGCCGTCCTTGCGCTCCCACTGCGCGACCGCGCTGCGGGCCACGCCGACCGCGAAGGCCAGCTCCGACTGCGACATGGACGCGCCCCGGCGCGCCTGCCTGATGCGATTGAACAGAAGACTCATTAGGTGTTTCCCCGAAAACGTCCTGCAAGGAACCAACGCTGCACGTTTTGACTAACCATGTCAGCGTAACTACCCGGAACCGGTGCATCTGCCCTAACCGCCCCCTCGGCAAGTGGGCAGGCACCGGCTTTTCCGGGGCGTCGGACAGCGGCATTGAGCAACTGTCCGACAAGGTGGGCGCCTCCTGCACCAACCGGGGCGTTGACCCCGGTCCCCGTCGCCATGCTCTAGTGGCGCGACACCCCTTGTTTCATGGGGTTTTCTCGCGGCCAGGCAGGCGACCGGGCACGCGCCGATTGTTGGGTTATCGCCGGCAGGAAATCAACTCGCGCGGGTGCGGCGTTTTGTCGCCCGGGCGGGTTGCACAGGGGGCAGGGATGAAAGGTTTGGCAGCGGTCTTGCTGCTGGCGTTGCTGGCGGACGCCGGCCTGCGGCTCCATGGCCACATTGGCCTGGAGGTGGGCGCGGTCGTGCCGGTGCTCGGCGGCCTGCACCTGGTGGCCATCCCGGGCACGGGCGCCGCGGCCCTGGGCCTGGGTCCGGTGGCCTGGCGCGGGGTCTGCCTGGCCCTGGCCCTCATGGCCGCGGCGTCCTTCGTGTTCACCTCTGCGCTGTTCGGTCGCGGCCGGGGGCGGGTGTTCGTGGCCGGCGCCTGGCTGGCGGCCGGCGTGGTGGCCCTGGCCCTGGCCGACTTGGCCGAACTGCTGGCCTTCGGCTTCCTGCTCGACACCCTGGCCTGGCAGCCCGGCCTGGCCGGCGGTCGGGTGTTCGGGCTGGGCGAGGCGCTGATGCCGGTGCTGCTGGCCGCGCTGGCGGCGTGCTGGGCGGTGCAGCTGGCCGCGGGGCTGCGGCAGGGGTCTTGAAAGCCCGGGGGCGGGACTACAGATAGGGTGGGTCGCGCGGCCTTCCTGCGGGTTCGCCGCGCGCGTATCATTGGCACTCACCAGGGCCGAGTGCTAACAGCATAGGCCCATGTCGTTGAAATTAAAGGACTAAGAGGACTCTCATGAACATCAAGCCGCTGCACGACCGCGTGGTCATCAAGCGTATGGAAGAGGAAAAGATGTCCGCTGGCGGCATCGTCATCCCGGATTCGGCCACCGAGAAGCCCATCAAGGGCGAAGTGCTGGCCGTCGGCGCCGGCAAGGCGCTCGACAACGGCTCGGTCCGCGCCCCGTCGGTGAAGGTCGGCGACAAGGTGCTGTTCGGCAAGTACGCCGGCACCGAGGTCAAGCTCGACGGCACCGAGTACCTGGTGGTGAAGGAAGACGACATCCTCGCCATCCTCGGCTGATCCCGCGCCTTCCGCGCGACCAGTCACACCCCCCAACAAAGAATTCTGGAGTTTAGAAAATGGCTGCCAAGGAAATCCGTTTCGGTGAAGACGCCCGCGCCCGCATGGTGAAGGGCGTCAACATCCTCGCCAATGCCGTCAAGGCCACCCTGGGCCCGAAGGGCCGCAACGTCGTGCTCGACAAGAGCTTCGGCGCCCCCACGATCACCAAGGACGGCGTGTCCGTCGCCAAGGAGATCGAGCTGGCCGACAAGTTCGAGAACATGGGCGCGCAGATGGTGAAGGAAGTCGCTTCCAAGACTTCCGACAACGCCGGCGACGGCACCACCACCGCCACCGTGCTGGCCCAGGCGCTGATCCGCGAGGGCATGAAGGCGGTCGCCGCCGGCATGAACCCGATGGACCTCAAGCGTGGCATCGACAAGGCCGTCGTGGCCGCGGTCGAGGAGCTCAAGAAGATCTCCAAGCCGTCCTCCACCTCGAAGGAAATCGCCCAGGTCGGCGCCATCTCGGCCAACTCCGACGCCAACATCGGCGAGCTGATCGCCAAGGCGATGGACAAGGTCGGCAAGGAAGGCGTGATCACCGTTGAGGAAGGCTCGGGCCTGGACAACGAACTCGACGTCGTCGAGGGCATGCAGTTCGACCGCGGCTACCTGTCGCCGTACTTCGTGAACAACCAGCAGTCCATGTCGGCCGAGCTCGATGACCCGTTCATCCTGCTCTACGACAAGAAGATCTCGAACGTGCGCGAGCTGCTGCCCGTGCTCGAGGGCGTGGCCAAGGCCGGCAAGCCGCTGCTGATCGTCGCCGAGGAAGTCGAGGGCGAGGCCCTGGCCACCCTCGTGGTGAACACCATCCGCGGCATCGTGAAAGTCTGCGCCGTGAAGGCCCCGGGCTTCGGCGACCGTCGCAAGGCGATGCTGGAAGACATGGCCATCCTGACCGGCGGCACCGTGATTTCCGAGGAAGTGGGGCTGCAGCTCGAGAAGGCCACCATCAAGGACCTCGGCCGCGCCAAGAAGATCCAGGTCTCGAAGGAAAACACCACCATCATCGACGGCGCCGGCGCCGCCGACGGCATCCAGGCCCGCATCAAGCAGATCAAGGCCCAGATCGAGGAGACCTCGTCCGACTACGACCGCGAGAAGCTGCAGGAGCGCGTGGCCAAGCTGGCCGGCGGCGTTGCGGTGATCAAGGTCGGCGCCGCCACCGAAGTCGAGATGAAGGAAAAGAAGGCCCGCGTCGAAGACGCCCTGCACGCCACCCGCGCTGCCGTTGAAGAAGGCATCGTCCCGGGCGGCGGCGTCGCGCTGATCCGCGCCAAGGCGGCCATCGCCGGCCTCAAGGGCATCAACGAAGACCAGAACCACGGCATCGTGATCGCCCTGCGCGCCATGGAAGCCCCGCTGCGCGAGATCGTGACCAACGCCGGCGAAGAGCCGTCGGTCATCCTCAACAAGGTGGTCGAGGGCAAGGGTGCGTTCGGTTACAACGCCGCCAACGGCGAGTACGGCGACATGATCGAGTTCGGCATCCTGGACCCGACCAAGGTCACCCGCACCGCGCTGCAGAACGCCGCGTCCATCGCGGGCCTGATGATCACCACCGAAGCGATGGTGGCCGAGGCCCCGAAGAAGGACGAGCCGTCGATGCCGGCCGGTGGTGGCATGGGCGGCATGGGTGGCATGGATTTCTGATCCCCCCGAAAGCCCCGCTCCACGAAAAAGCCCCGCTCCGGCGGGGCTTTTTCTTTGCTCCGAAATCGCGTCTGAACGCCCGACCCGCCCCCTGACTTCCGGCAGGGGTGGCCCACGCGCGCCGGCCCCACGCTGCCCGCTTCCCGCCCTCGAGCACACCCCCATGAACTCCTTGCCGCTCCTCGCCGCCGCGCTGGCCGCCACCGCGCTTTCCGCCTGCACGCCGGCCCAGGTGAAACTGCCCGCGGGATTCGCCGAACGCGCGGTGGCGCACGCGGTCAGCGGGCATTCGCCGCGCCGCTTCAACCAGCCCATCCACTTCGGTCCCTACAGCGCGCGCCGCATGCACGAGGGCGACACCTTCCACTGGGAAGCGCCGATCGGCCGCACCGGCCTGCGCAGCAGCGAGCGGCCCTACGCCTTCACGCTCACCACGCTCGGCCAGCCGCCGGTCGAAGTGCAATGCGCCTCGCGCCAGACCGTGCTCAGCCACGGCGACGAGGAGTCTTCGCTGGAACTCGACCTCACCGCCTTCGAAGGCCCGCTGCTGGCCTGCGGCCTGCGTCTGGGCGACGGCGCGCCGGTGCTGGCGCTGGAACTGGCCGTGCGCCGCCACGGCTACGAAGGCCGGCTGGATTCGCCCTGGGGCCCGTTGGCCATCCGCAGCCTGCACGGTTACGCCGGCAGCGGCTTTACTTCGATGGAGGCCAACGGTTTCGAGCTGCTGCGCGCCGGCGAACCCTGGATGGTGGTGGAGACGATCAACGCCGGCCGCGTGTTGATCGACCCGGCCGCCGACCCGCGCCAGCAGGCCTTCCTGGCCGCCGCCGCCACCGCCCTGCTGCTGCTCGACGCCGACCTGGGCGACTGACCGGGGCGCCGCCCGCGGCCTTGACCGGGGACAACAAAAACGCCGGGAATCCGGATACCTTTGGGGGTATCAGCAAGGGATTCCCCGATGCCGCACCGCCTGTCGCCGCCGTCCCGCCGCTCCTGGTTCCAGGCCCTGTCCGGATGGTTGCGCGGCCGCGCCGCCGCCGAGCGCGACCTGATGTTCCACCTCGCGCCCGGCCTGCAGGTCATCCTCGACCGCGAGCACCGCGTGCAGCGCTGCAACCCCGCCTGGGAGGTGTTGCTGGGCTGGCGCGAGGACGAATTGCTGGGCACCGAACTCGTCCGGCTCCAGCATCCCGACGACGTCCACGTTTCCCGGGAGCAGGGCCGCCTGCTGCTCGAGCAGGGCCTGTCCGTGACCGGCTTCGAGAACCGCCTGCGCCACCGCGACGGCACCTACCGGCGCATCCGCTGGTACGCGCGCCAGCTCGAGGATGGCCGCACGTACGGCTTCGGCCAGGACGTCACGGAAGCGAGCCAGGCCGAACGCGAGCGCGACCTGTTCTACACGCTGGCGCCGGGCCTGCAGGGCATCGTCTCGCCCGACGGCACCCTGCGCCGCGCCGGCCAGGGCTGGAAGACCATCCTGGGCTACGACCCCGCGGCGCTCGTGGGCCACCGCATCACCGAGCTGGTGCACCCCGATGACGTCGAGCCCACCCGCACGGCGGTGATCCGCGCCGTGGCGCGCGGCGACCACGGCACGCCCTTCCTCAACCGCTACCGCAACGCCAGCGGCCNNCCCAGCCGCTGCCGGAGACCGGCGAACTCTACGGCTTCGGCCTCGACATCACCGAACTGAGCGAGGCCCAGGCGCGGTTCCGGTCCGCGTTCGAGCACGCGGCGATCGGCATCTCGCTGGTGGGCCTCGATGGCCGGCTCCTGGAGCCGAACCCGGCGCTGTGCCGCCTGCTGGGTTATGCGCGCGAAGAGCTCGTGGCCATGACCTACAAGGACATCACCTACCCGCCCGACCTCGAGGCCGACATGGCGCTGGCGGAGGAACTGGCGGCGGGCAAGCGCGAGGCCTACACCATCGACAAGCGCTACATCACCAAGTCGGGCCAGCTCACCTGGATCCAGCTCACCGGCTCGCGCGTGCTCGACGCCGACGGCCGCCTGCTCTACTTCATCGCCCAGGTGCAGGACATCAACGAGCGCAAGCGCGCCGAGGAGCGGCTGACGGTGGCGAACGCCGAACTCAGCCACGCGCTCTACGAGCTGCGCGGTTACGAAACGCAGATGCGGCGCATCCACGAGCTGAGCCAGCTGCTGATGGTCTGCGCCGACCGCGCCGAGGCCTACGAGGTGATGCAACGCGTGTTCGGCGCGCTGCTGTCCGACCACCCCGGCTACTTCGCCGTGCTCGAGCCACAGGCGCGCCAGTTGCTGCCCGTATTCCAGTGGGGCGAAGGCGAACCGATGACGACGCCGATCCCGGTCGGCGACTGCTGGGCCATGCGTCGCGGCGAGCCGCACCTGGTGCTCGACGCCGCGCACGACCTGGCCTGCCACCACGTCACCGGCGACGAGCACGGCTGCGCCTGCATCCCGCTCACCGTCAACGGCCGCACCAATGCCATGGTGCATGTCTCGGACCTGGGCAACGCGGTGGAAGCCAGGCGCGTGGGCGCCCTGATCGAAACCCTGGGCGAGGTGGTCAAGACTTCGCTCTCGAACCTCGACCTGCGAGAACACCTGTCCGAGCAGGCCATCCGCGACCGCCTCACCGGGCTCTACAACCGCCGCCACCTCGACGACCAGCTGCCGATCGAATTCGAACGCGCCCGCCGCAAGGGCCAGCCGGTTTGCCTGGCGATGGTGGACATCGACCACTTCAAGCACTTCAACGACGACTTCGGCCACGAGGCGGGCGACGAGGTGCTGCGCGCCATCGGCCGCTACCTGCGCGAATCGCTGCGCAAGGTGGACCTGGTGTTCCGCTATGGCGGCGAGGAGTTCACCGTGATCCTGTCGGAAGCCGACGCCGCCGGCGCCCGCGCGCGGCTCGAGGCCATCCGCGAGGGCGCCAAGGGGCTGGCCGTCTGGTACGGCGGCGACAAGCTGCCCACGCCCTCGCTGTCGGTGGGCGTGGCCTTTTCCGACGCTGACCACCCGGACCCGGAGTCGCTTATCCGCGCGGCGGACCGCGCGCTCTACCGCGCCAAGGACCTGGGGCGGGACCGGGTGGAGTTCTCCGGCGGCGGCTAGCGCCGCGCCAGCTGCAGGGTCTCGGCGATGGCCTCGCGCTGCAGGGCGCGCGTGCGCGGCATGTGCAGTCCCAGGTCGCCCGCCTCGGGCTGGCGCAGCCAGCGCGTGCGTTCGAGCCGCTTGAGGATGGACGGCACGTCCGCGCGCGGGTCCACGCGTTCGCGCCAGGTCGCCAGCAGCGCCTGCGCGGCCTGCTGGCGCCGCGCGGCGGTGTCGGGCGTGTCGAGCGTCAGCGGCAGCTTGGGCGTGACCAGGATCAGCAGCGATTCCTGCCGCGTCGTGTCCGAGGTGCGCCTGGCCAGCAGGCCCACCACCGGGATGTCGCCGGCCACCGGGATCTTCGAGCTGAAGCGGTCTGAGACTTCCTCCGACAGCGCGCTGAGCACCAGCGTCTGCCCGAACTCCACGTCGGCGGTGGCCGACACCGTCTGCCGGAAGGTCGCCAGCGAGCGCTCGAAGGTGCCCACCTGCTCCTGGGTCAGGAAGGAGCGTTCGGCGCCGACCTGGAAGGTGACCTTGCGGCCGTCGATCTGCTCCGGCGTCACCTTCAGCTGCACGCCCACGTCGATGGGCTGCAGCTGGCCCAGGTTCACGCCGCTGACCTCGACGTTGATGGTGCGGCCGGCGAAGAACTGCGATTCGCGGCCCAGGTGCGCGGTGATCGACGGGCGCGCCACCACGCTGTAGTGCTGGCCCGAGTCGTTGAACAGGTTGAGGCTGTAGTCGAGCTGGGGCGTCGAGATCTGCGAGGTGATGGTGCGGGTGGATTCGCGCCCGAGGCTGTTGATGGTGCGGGCCAGGGTGGTGTTGTAGCCGTAGAGCATGCGCAGGCCGTCGAACAGGTTCACGCCGCGCGTGGCCTGGTCGAGCTTGGAGCTGAGCAGGATGGTGACTTCGACCACCACCTGGTTGGGTGCCGGCGCGGGTTCGGCGGTCGCTGCATTGCCGGTGTCGAAACCGTCTTCCGTGGTGAAGCCGTCCTGCATGGTATTGGCCATGGAAAGGAACTCGCCGACGCGCCTTTCCAGGTGCGCGNNGCTCGTCCGGCGCCAGTTCGTGCGCGCGCGCCGCCGCCAGCGCCAGCATCGGCAGGTCGCGCCCGAAGTAGGACGCCACGCCGAGTCCGTAGAAGGCCTCCCAGCGCCCGGGCTGGTCCATGGCGGCTTCGGCGAAGCGGTTCTGGGCGGCGCCGAACTCGTCGCGCTCGAGCTCCAGGAAGCCCAGGTGCAGCAGTGCCCAGTACTGGCCCGGGGCGAAACGAACGGCGTTGGCGTAGCCCACCGAGGCCAGTTCGAGGCGCGCGCGGTCGCCGCCGCGCGCCTCGTTTTCCTCGGCCAGCGCGTGCAGGAACTGCAGGTGGCCGTTGCGCAGGTCCTGCTGAAGCAGGCGCGCCAGCGACTGGCGCGCGCCGCCCCAGTCGCCGTCCCGC
>DNNT01000195.1:0-233 GCA_003497545.1 Arenimonas sp.
GCGCGGGCTGGTGTCGGGCATCACCAGCATCAGGCCGAGCTCGGCCGCCACGCGCTGGGCGCCGGCCTTCATGGTGGCCGTCTCTTCGCTGCAGGTCAGGCCGGCCAGGAAATACAGCACCGGCACCTTGCCCGCGCGCGCCTGCGGCGGCTGGAACACCGCGAAGCGCATGTCGCCGCCGCAGGCTTCCGAAGCCATGCGGTAGAACCCCTGCACGCCGCCGAAGCAGCCGT
>DNNT01000195.1:263-8301 GCA_003497545.1 Arenimonas sp.
GCGTGCTGATCTCGGCGCCGGCCGGAGCCACGCCGATGATGACGCTGGTGCCCCAGCCCTTGTGCGCGCATTCGAGCGCCTGGCGCATCACCTGGGTGTTGCCGATGCATTCGAAAGTGTAGTCGGCGCCGCCCTTGGTGAGCGACACGAGGTAGGGCACCAGGTCGCCTTCCACGTCCTTCGGGTTGACGAAGTGGGTCATGCCGAACTTGCGCGCCATGGCCTCGCGGCCCGGGTTGAGGTCGACGCCCACGATCATGTCGGCGCCGGCCAGGCGCGCGCCCTGGATGACGTTCAGGCCGATGCCGCCCAGGCCGAACACCACCACCTTCGAGCCCACTTCCACCTTGGCGGTGAAGATGACCGCGCCGATGCCGGTGGTGACGCCGCAGCCGATGTAGCAGACCTTGTCGAAGGGCGCGTCCTCGCGGATCTTGGCCAGCGCGATTTCCGGCACCACGGTGTAGTTGGCGAAGGTGGACGTGCCCATGTAGTGCAGCACCGGCTTGCCGTCGAGGCTGAAGCGGCTGCTGCCGTCGGGCATCAGGCCCTGGCCCTGGGTGGAGCGGATGGACTGGCAGAGGTTGGTCTTGGGGTTGAGGCAGTACTCGCACTCGCGGCACTCGGGCGTGTACAGCGGGATGACGTGGTCACCCTTTTTAAGCGACTTCACGCCCGGGCCGACGTCGACCACCACGCCGGCGCCCTCGTGGCCCAGGATGGCCGGGAACAGGCCTTCCGGGTCGGCGCCCGAGAGCGTGTAGTAGTCGGTGTGGCAGATGCCGGTGGNNGTGGCCTTGATCTCGACCAGCACCTCGCCGAAGCGCGGGCCCTCAAGGTCGACGGTTTCGATGCTCAGCGGCGCACCGGCCTTGTGCGCGACGGCGGCTTTGACTTTCATGGGCTTGCTCCCGGGCTTGAAGCAAACAGGTTAGCGCAAGCGCCGGCAAGGCGGCGTCCACGCCGCCGCAACGCTCATTCCCCGGCGGCGCCTTCGACGCGGAAGCGCCATTCGCGCGGCACCAGCCATTCGCCGTCTTCGCCGCGGAAACCCTGGCCGGGCGAGAGCTCGTCGTTGAGCCACAGCACGTGGCTGGCGCCGGGCGCGAAGCGCACGGGGATCACCAGCACCCGCCGCGACGCGTCCCAGGCCGGCCGGCCGGTCACTTCCGGCGGTTCGCCCTGCACCGACACCGAGGGNNCGAATTCCAGCCGCAGCTCGCCCTCGCCCGGCGCGACCACGCCGTCGGCCAGCGCCGGCGTGGCCGACAGCAGTTGCACGCCGGTGGCCTGGCGCTCGCGCTGGCGCTCTTCCAGGCGCGCGTCCTCGGCGGCGATGCGCGCAGCCGGTGCGCGGCCCCAGTCGTCGAAGAAGGCGAACACGGCGGCCTCCGCGGCCGGGCCGAAAGCGGGCGCGCCTTCGGGCGCCTCCGACTGCGCCGCGTCCAGGGCGTCCGCCAGCGCGGCCACCCAGGCGAAACCGCGGCCTCGGTCTTCGCGCAGGTTGCGCTGGTATGCGCCCTCGTTGCCGCGGGCGCGGTAATAACGCAGCACCTGGGCGCGCACCAGGCTTTCGTTGAGCATGTAGTTCCACTGGCCGTAGGCGGCCGCGGTCATCTGCGGCCGCACCGCTTCGAACAGCGCGCTGGCGCCCTTCTCCAGACGCGCCGCGTTGGCCTCGACCCAGGGGTTCACGTACGGATGGTGCAGTTCGTGGATGAGCAGGCTGGCGACCTGGTCGGCCGGGTACGAAGGCGCGCTGCCTGCCGGCATCGGCGGCGTGGCGAGCACCGCGTACGTCTCGCGCCGGCCACCGGGCAGGTCCAGGTGCGGGCCGTAGCTGTTCGGGCCGTTGAGCAGGCCCGCCACCACCCCCAGGCGCCGACGCGGGTCCACGCCGTACTGGCGCTCGAACCAGGACGCGTCGAGGCGCGGGCGCAGGGCCTCGGAAAGCACCGACTCCACCTCGCGGAAACGCGGCGCCTGCGCGGCGAAGAACCCCGGGGCGTCGGCGTCGCGCCACAGCGTGGCGGCGGCCTGCAGGAAGCGGTCGGCGGCGGCGGGAGTCCAGCGCGCGTCCAGGGTCGAGCCGGGCGCGCCGGGGCGCAGGCGCAGCGCCCAATCGTTGTCGCCGGTGGCCAGCGCCAGCTCCACCGGCATGTTGTAGGCCAGGCCCACCTCCTCGCGCAGCGCGCGCACGGTGGCGATGGCCGGGTGGTCGCGGAAGCGGGAGAAATGCGCGTCCACCGCGGCGTCGTAGTCGGCGATGCCGGGGCCCTGGTATTCCTCGAAACCGGCCAGGCGGCACATCATCGCCGCGAATTCCACGCGCGGGTCCACCCGCACCTCGACCGCCAGCGCGGCCAGCGGTAGCCAGCCACACAGCAGGCCGAGGGTCAGCAGTCGAAGGACGCGAGCCATGCGGGCTCCGGGTTTTCAGGGCGGCGAGGCGGGCAGCTTGGCCTGTTCGCGGATCAGGCGCCACGCGCCGAAAGTCATGCCCGCGGCCACCAGCAGGCCGGCGCCGAACACCACGCTCGAGCCGAAGGCCGCCAGGAACTTGTGCGACCAGACGAAGAACAGGTCGCCGCCGCGGTAAACGGCGGTATCGATGACCGCCTTGCCCTTGTAGCGGATCTCGCGGTCCACCCGCGTGTAGATCGTTTCGCGCGCCGGCTTGGCCAGCGAAAACTCGCCGGCGCGCGTGGCCACCTGCACCACCGCCACCAGCAGCGGCAGCGGCGAGGCGGTGAGCGCCGCGAAACCCAGTAGGATCGCCACCGCCGGGATAAGCAGCACGGGCGCCACGCCGAAGCGCACCAGCAGCGTGCGGGTCAGGAACACCTGCACCAGGATCGTGACCAGGTTGATGGCCAGGTCGATGTTGGCGTAATACGCCGTGCGCGCCTCGTCGCCCGGGTAGAAGGCGCGGGCGATGGCCGCCTGCTCGTTGTAGAGCAGCGTGCCCACGCCCACGCCGAAGAACATGATCACTGCCATGGCCTGCAGCAGCGGCTGCTCGCGCAGCAGGCGCAGGCCGGCCAGCACGCTGCCGCCCATGGCCTGCTCGTTGCCTTCGCGGCCGCGCTCGAGCTCGCGCAGCCGGGCCCAACGGCCCAGGCGCAGGATGCACACCACCGCCAGCGCCAGCAGCGCCGCCGAGACCAGCAGCAGGTTGGCCACGCCCACCTGGTTCACCAAGACGCGCGTGATCAGCGGCCCGGTGAAGCCGCCGATGGTGCCGCCGGCGGCGATGAAGCCGTAAAGGCGGCGCGCCTCGATGTCGCTGTAGATGTCGGCCATGAAGCTCCAGAACACCGACACCGCGAACAGGTTGAACACCGCCACCCAGATGAAGAACACCGCGCCGCGGCCGGGCACTTCACGCCCGAACAGAACGTAGAATCCCAGCAGGCAGGCGATGAACAGCAGGTACAGCACCGGCAGGAACACCCGGCGCGGGAAGCGGCTGACCAAGGCGCCGTAGGCCGGCTGCAGCAACAGCATCATCAGGAAGGTGCCGGTGAACAGCACCTGCAGGGTCAGCTCACCCAGCGCCACGCCGCGCGCCGCGGCCCATTCCACCAGCCCCGGCGGGAACACCGCCTGCACGTCGCCGGAGGCGCCCATGGCGTCGCGCACCGGCCGCAGCACGTAGTAGCCGGTGAGCAGGAAGAAGAAATACAGGAACGACCACAGCAGCGGCGGGAACTCCCGCAGCGCGCCGCGCAGGTGGTCGAAGCGGCCGGCGGTGGTCGGGGCCTGGGTCATCTCGGTTCCGGTCGGGGTGCGCGCACGATAGCCAACCCGGCCGGTCGCCGCCAGCCACGCGCACAGTGAACCTGTTCACGGTTAGCGCAACCAGGCGCCATCCCCGAGTGTTTGCTCTAGATGCGGGGCCTAGCCTCGGTCGGTCAACGAAAAAGAAGCCGAACGCGTGTACGACTACATCATCGTGGGTGCGGGATCCGCGGGCTGCGTGCTGGCCAACCGGCTCAGCGAGGACCCGGATTGCCGCGTCCTGCTGCTCGAGGCCGGCCCCAGCGACTGGCATCCCTTCATCCACATGCCCGCGGGCCTGGCCAAGCTGGTCGGCAAGAAGGGCGTGAACTGGGACTACAGCACCGCGCCCGAGCCCGCGCTCGACGGCCGCCTGCTGTGGTGGCCGCGCGGCAAGGTGCTGGGCGGTTCGAGCTCGATCAACGCCATGTGCTACATCCGCGGCCATGCCCGCGACTACGACGAGTGGGCGCGGATGGGCGCCGAGGGCTGGCAGTGGTCGAACGCCCTGCCCTACTTCCGCCGCAGCGAAGGCAACGAGCGCGGCGCCAGCGACCTGCACGGCGGCGACGGCCCGCTGGGCGTGTCCGACCCGCGCCATCGCAACCCGCTCTCCGAAGTGTTCCTGCAGGCCGCGCGCGAAGCCGGCCACGCCACCAGCGACGACTTCAACGGCGCCACCCAGGACGGCTTCGGCTGGTACCAGACCACCACCCGCGACGGCGCCCGCAGCTCCAGCGCCCGCGCCTACCTGGCGCCGGTGCGGCACCGCGCGAACCTCAAGGTCGTCACCAAGGCCACCGCCAGCCGCGTCACCTTCGACAAAGGCCGCGCCACCGGCGTGGTGTACACGGTGGACGGCCGCGGCGCCTTCTGCGAGGGCGCCAGCCGCGAAGTGATCCTGTGCGGCGGCGCCATCAATTCGCCGCAGCTGCTGATGCTCTCGGGCATCGGCCCGGCCGCGCACCTGCGCCAGCACGGCATCGAGGTGCTCGCCGACCTGCCGGGCGTGGGCGGCAACCTGCACGACCACCTCGACATCTGCACCTTGCAGCGCTGCACGCAGGGGCTCAGCTACGACCGCCTCAGCGACGCCGCCGTGGCCTTCCAGTACTACCTGATGGGCCGCAAGGGCCCGGGCAGCAGCAACATCGCCGAAGCCGGCGGTTTCCTGCGCAGCCGCCTGGCCGAGGACGAGCGCCCGGACATGCAGTTCCACTTCGTGCCGGCCCAGCTCGACGACCACGGCCGCAACCGCCTCCCCGGCAACGGCTACACCCTGCACGCCTGCGGCCTTCGCCCGCGCAGCCGCGGCCGGCTGTCGCTGGCGAGCGCCAGCGCCGCCGACAAGCCACGCATCGAGGCGGCCTACCTCAGCGACCCCGAGGGTTTCGACCTGCAGGTGATGGTGGAGGCGCTGCGCATTTCGCGCGAGATCCTGGCGCAGCCGGCCTTCGCGCCTTACCGCGGCGAGGAACTCTTCCCCGGCGCGCGCGTGCAGGAGGAGGCCGACCTGGTCGCCTTCATCCGCCGCAAGGCCGAGTCGATCTACCACCCGGTGGGCACCTGCCGCATGGGCGACCCGAAGGACGCCGACACCGTGGTCGACCCGCAGCTGCGGGTGAAGGGCGTGGACGGCCTGCGCGTGGTGGACGCCTCGGTCATGCCGCGCCTGGTGGGTGGCAACACCAACGCCCCGACCATGATGATCGCCGAGCGCGCCGCCGACCTGATCCGCGGCCTGGCGGCCTGAGCCGCGCGGGGCTCAGCCCCGCTGTTCCAGCATCGGCGGCAGCGGGCAGTGCAGCGAGGCGCAGACCACGCGCAGCAGTTCGGCCTCGGCCACGTGCAGGCGGCCGTCGTGGCTCACCGCCGCCACCAGGCCTTCGAGCAGCAGCTCCTTGCCCATGGGCTCGAGTTCGTCGAGCACCGGCCAGGCTTCGTCGAGCGCGCGCAGCGGATCCGCCGGCGGCTGGTAGGGCGCGTCCAGGCGCGGGAACACGCGCGCCATGCCGGCGAGGTAGGCGCGCCGCGCCGAATCGGCGTCGGCGAGGCCGGCCTGCGCCAGCACCGCCATCAGCGCGATCGCGTGCGGCGCGCAGCGGGAAAGATGGCGGTGACCGGGCACCCAGGCGCCGGCCGGGTCGAGCGCGTCGCGCACCTGCACCCGCAGCAGGCGGCCCAGGCAGTATTCGAACAGGCTCACCTGGCCGTCGGCGTGGGTGAGCGCGAAGCAGCCGTCCATGAAGCGCTCGAGCTCCGGCCGCGGCCGTTTGCGCAGCGCCGGCATCGCCATGGCCGCCAGGGGCAGGTGCAGCAGGCGCGGCAGTTCGGACAGCCGGTCGGCGTAGTCGAGCGCCTGGCGCGCCACGCGTTCGTCATTGCGCGCGGCCAGCTCGAACTGCTGGCGTTCGCGCACCGGCCCCGGCTCGGCCATCAGCAGCCCGAACAGCAGCGGCACGGCCTCCTCGCGCTCGTGCGCGGCGCGGCGCAGCACTTCCGGCATGGCATCGACCAGGGCGCCGGCGCGCACGTAGTCGTCGCTGCGCGGCGCGCCCACCTGGGCCACCACCGAGGGCGGCGTCACCTGCAGTTCGACCTGCTCGCCCGGCAGCGGCGGCGGCGCGGGCCCGGCCAGGCCCAGCGCCAGGTCTTCGTCCAGGCCCGAGGGCGGGTGCATCTGCCAGCGCGCCACCAGGTCGGGCAGCGCGGAGGGCTTGAACGAGGGCTCCAGCGCCTGGATGCGCGCCACCAGCGGCGGATGGGTGGCGAACAGCGACGAATAGCCCACGCCGTCGCCGAACAGCATATGCGCCACTTCCTCGGTGTCGCGGCTGGCCAGCTTCGAACCCTCGGACAGGCCCGCGATTTTCTTCAGCGCGCCGGCCAGGCCCTTGGTCTGGCGGGTGAACTGCACGGCCGAGGCGTCGGCCAGGAATTCGCGCTGGCGGCTGACGCCGGCCTTGATCAGGCGGCCGAAGAACAGCCCGATGTAGCCGACCACCATCAGCCCCAGCGCCGCCAGCAGCACCGGCCCGGCGCCCTTGGAATTGCGGCTGCCGCGGCCGCCGTGCTGCAGGATCTTCCGGCCCACCACCGCCAGCACCAGGATGCCGAACAGCACGCCCATCAGGCGGATGTTGAGCCGCATGTCGCCGTTGAGCACGTGGCTGAACTCGTGGGCGATGACGCCCTGCAGTTCGTCGCGGTTGAGCTTGTCGAGCGCGCCGCGGGTGACGGCCACCGCCGCGTCGCTGGGCGCGTAACCGGCGGCGAAGGCGTTGATGCCCGCTTCCTGCTCGAGCACGAACACCTGCGGCACCGGCACGCCCGAGGCGATGGCGATCTCCTCCACCACGTTGCGCAGGCGCCGGTAGTGGAAGTCGTGGGTGTCCTCCGGCACAGGCGTGCCGCCGAGCTGGGTGGCCACCGCGGCGCCGCCCTGGCGCAGGCTGGAGATGCGATAGAGCGACCCCAGGCCGATGATCGACAGCGTCAACAGGGTGGCCATCACCAGGCCGGCGCCGGTGCTTCCCGGCGCCGACACCCCGGACAGGCCGCCGAAGGCCAGCAGGAAGAACAGGTCCACCGCCACCACGATCGCCACCACGGCGAGCGTGAACAGCAGCACCAGCCGGCGCGACTGCCGCCGGGCCTGGTCCTGGCGCGCGAAGAAGTTCAAGCCTAGAACGAAACCTTGGGCGCCTCGCGCTTGGCCGGCTCGGTGATCTCGAGCAGGGCGGCGTGGGCGAAGTTGAACATGCCGGCGATGATGTTCGAGGGGAACACCTCGCGCCGGTTGTTGTAGGCCATCACGCTGTCGTTGTAGGCCTGGCGCGCGAAGGCGATGCGGTTCTCGGTCGAGGTCATTTCCTCGGTGAGCTGCATCATGTTCTGGTTGGCCTTGAGGTCGGGATAGGCCTCGGCCACCACCATCAGCCGCGACAGGGCGCCGGCCAGGCCGCTCTCGGCGCTGCCGAGCTGGGCCATGGCGGCGTCGTCGCCCGGACGCGCCTTGGCGGCGGCCAGGCCGCTCACGGCCGCGGCGCGGGCCTGGATGACGGCCTCGAGCGTCTCGCGTTCGTGCTTGAGGTAACCCTTGGCCACTTCGACCAGGTTCGGGATCAGGTCGTAGCGGCGGGTCAGCTGCACGTCGATCTGCGCGAACGCGTTCTTGAAGGCGTTGCGGGCGGTCACCAGGCCGTTGTAGATGCCAACGCCCCAGAACAGGAATGCGGCCGCCGCGACGACCAGCACT
>DNNT01000278.1 GCA_003497545.1 Arenimonas sp.
CATCACCGCCCAGGAATGGAGCAAGCAGCACGCCGGCAAGTGGAGCGAGGCCATCACCAGGGTCGGCCACCTGGTGACGATGTATTCGCTCAAGCCGCACGAGCTGGGCGACTGGCTGCAGCGCCGCCTGCGCAGCCGCGGCCTGGTGGCCACGCCCGACGCGGTGCGGCGCCTGGCCGACCGGGTCGAGGGCAACCTGCTGGCCGCGGCCCAGGAAGTGGACAAGCTGGCGCTGCTGGTGGCCGACAAGCGCGAGGCCATCGACCTGGCGCAGATGGAGGCGCTGGTCGCCGACTCCTCGCGTTTCGACGTGTTCAAGCTGGTGGACGCTGCGCTGGCCGGTGAATCGGCGCGCGCCGTGCGCATGCTGGCCGCGCTGCGCGCCGAGGGCGAGCAGGTGGCCGGCCTGATGCCGATGGTGGCCAAGGAAGTGCTGGTGCTGTGCGCGCTGGCCCGCGCCGGCAGCGGCGGCAACCTGATGTCGGCCATGCGCGAGGCGCGCATCTGGGAGAGCAAGCAGGCGGTGTACCGCCGCGCCGTGGAGCGGCATCCTCCCTCGCGCTGGGAGGCCTTCGCGGCGGNNGCCGCCCGCGCCGCCCTGGGCGCCGACGTCCGGCTGGTGCCGGCCGCCGACCCGCCGCACCGCGCCGCGCCCGGCGCGGGTGCCGACGACCGCGTGGCCCTGCTGGAGCTGGCGATCGTGGGCGAGCCGGGGCTGTCGGTGGACCGCCGCGAGCTGCACCGCGACGGCCGCTCCTACACCGTGGACACCCTGCGCGGCCTGCGCGCCGAACTCGGGCCGTCGGCACCGCTGGCCTGGATCGTCGGCGCCGACGCCTTCCGCGGCCTGGCGACCTGGCACGACTGGACCGACCTGTTCGGGCTGGCCCACTTCGTGGTGGCCGTGCGCCCGGGGCACGGACTGGAGCATCTGCCGCCGGCGCTGGAGCGCGCCTGCACCGGTCGCTGGGCCACCGACGTAGCCGAGCTGGCCGAAAGCCCGGCCGGGCGCCTGTGGTGCCTGGACATGCCCCTGCACCCCGCCTCGGCCACCGAACTGCGCCGCCGGCTGCGTGAAGGCGCCGACACCGGCGACTGGCTGGCTCCCGCCGTGGCCGCCGAAATCGCCCGTCGCGGCCTTTACCGGGCGCCCTGAGCCCCCCGGGCGTATAATCCGGCCCGTCTTTCCCGCCAGAGCACCCCGTTGACCACCCAAGCCCACGTCATCAAGACCCAGATGCCCGACCCGGCCCCGGCGCCGGAAGCCATCCTCAAGCAGGTCCGCCTCGCCCTCGAGGAAATGAAGGCCAAGGATGCCGTCGAGATCGACGTGCGCGGCAAGACCAGCATCGCCGACTACCTGGTGGTCGCCTCCGGCACCTCCACCCGCCACGTGAAGTCCGTGGCCGACGAGGTGGTGAAGTTCGCCAAGAAGTGCGGCGTCATGCCGCTGGGCGTGGAAGGCGAGCGCGAGGCCGAGTGGGTGCTGGTGGACCTGGGCGACGTGATCGTCCACATCATGCTGCCCCGCATCCGCGAGTTCTACGCCCTCGAGCGCCTCTGGACCGTCGGTGACCAGCCGCCCGAGGATTCCGGCGCGGTTTGAAGCAGGTTTTTTTGCCACGGATGAACACGGAAGGCGTGGCACGGATGGACACGGATAGAGCGCTTCCAGTGTTGATCCGGCTTCGTCCGTGTTTTTCCGTGGTCAAGGCCCTTCCTGGCAGGTTGCGATGAAAGCCCGGCTTGTCGCGGTGGGGGAGAAGGCGCCCGGGTGGGTGGCCGAGGGGTTTGCGGAGTACCAGAAGCGTTTGTCGCACTGGTTGCCGCTGGAGCTCGTCGAAGTGGCGCCGGGGCTGCGGGGCAAGGGCCGTGATGCCGCCCGCGCCATGGCCGACGAAGGCGCGCGCGTGCAGGCCGCGCTTCCCCGCAACGCCTGGGTGGTCGCGCTGGACGGCCGCGGCAAGGCCTGGTCGTCCGAACAACTGGCGCAGCGCCTGGAGCACTGGCGCCAGCAGGGCCGGGACCTGGCCTTCCTGATCGGCGGCCCCGAGGGCCACGCCCCCGAGGTGCTGGCCGCCGCCGACGAAACCTGGTCGCTGGGACCACTCACGCTGCCGCACATGCTGGTGCGCCTGGTGCTGGCCGAGCAGGTCTACCGCGCCGCCAGCCTGCTCGCCAACCACCCCTACCACCGCGCCTGAACGCCCTTCGCGGGTGATGCCCCCCGCGGCGGTCAAAGGCTATGCTTGCGGCATGCTCTATCTCGCCTCGCAATCGCCCCGCCGCCGCGAGCTGCTCACGCAGCTCGGCATGACCTTCGGACTGCTCGACGTCGACGTTCCGGAGGAGCGGGAAGCGGGCGAGCCGCCCGAGGCCTACGTCAGCCGCGTGGCCCGCGAGAAGGCCGGCGCCGGCCTGCTGGCCGTGGTGGCCAACCCCCACGCCGTGGTGCTGGGCGCCGACACCGAGGTGGTGCTCGACGACGTGGTCTACGGCAAGCCCGCCGACGCCGCCGACGCCGCGCGCATGCTGCGCACGCTCTCGGGCCGCACCCACCGCTGCATTTCCTCGGTGTGGCTGGTCAGCGCCGGCCGCGAGGCGCATGCCACCTGCATCACCGACGTGCGCTTCGAGCCGCTCACCGACGCCCGCATCGACGCCTACGTCGCCAGCGGCGAATGTTTCGGCAAGGCCGGCGCCTACGCCATCCAGGGCCGCGCCGCGGCCTTCGTCGCCCATCTCTCCGGCAGCCATTCCGGCGTGATGGGCCTGCCCCTGCATGAAACCGCGCGCCTGCTGCGCGGCTTCGGCCTGCTGGACTGAGGGGGCGCCGTGTCCGAGGAAATCCTGATCAACGTCACCCCGCGCGAGACCCGCGTGGCGGTGGTCGAAAACGGCATGCTGCAGGAGCTGCACATCGAGCGCACTTCGCGCCGGGGCGTGGTCGGCAACATCTACAAGGGCCGGGTGCAGCGGGTGATGCCCGGCATGCAGGCCGCTTTCGTCGAGATCGGCCTCGAGCGCGCGGCCTTCCTGCACGCCTCCGACATCATCAAGGTGCCGGCCGCGCAGTCCGAGGCCGAGCCCGACCCCAACGCCGCGCCCGCGCCGACCCCGGCCATCAGCTCGCTGGTGCACGAGGGCCAGGAAATCGTGGTGCAGGTGGTCAAGGACCCGATCGGCAGCAAGGGCGCCCGGCTCACCACGCAAATCTCCATTCCCTCGCGCTACCTTGTTTTCCTGCCGCACTCGCGCGTGCTCGGCGTGTCGGCGCGCATCGAGGACGAAGGCGAGCGCGCGCGCCTGAAGGCCATCATGGCCGAGCTCGCCAACGGCAGCGGCCAGGGTTACATCGTGCGCACCAATGCCGAGGGCCAGCCCGCCGAGGCCCTGGCCGAGGACGTGGCCTACCTGCGCCGCGCCTGGGAAGTGGTGCGCGAGGCCAGCGCCAGCCGCAAGGTCGGCCAGCGCATCTACGAAGACCTGGCGCTGCCCATGCGCGCCGTGCGCGACCTGATGCGCAAGAACGTCGACTCGGTGAAGGTGGATTCGCGCGAGGCGCACGAGCGCCTGAGCACTTTCGCCCGCCAGTTCATGCCGGCCCTGGCGTCGCGCATCGAGCACTATTCCGGCGAGCGGCCCATCTTCGACCTCTACGGCGTCGAGGATGAAATCCAGCGCGCCCTGCAGAAGGAAGTGCCGCTCAAGTCCGGCGGCTACCTGGTGATCGACCAGACCGAGGCCATGGCCACGATCGACGTCAACACCGGCTCCTTCCTGGGCCAGCGCAACCTCGAGGAAACGGTGTACCGCACCAACCTCGAGGCCGCGCAGGCGGTGGCGCGCCAGCTGCGGCTGCGCAACCTGGGCGGCATCATCATCATCGACTTCATCGACATGACCGACGACGAGCACAAGCGGCAGGTCCTGCGCACGCTCGAGAAGGGCCTGGCGCACGACCACGCCCGCACGTCGTTCCACGAATTCTCGCCGCTGGGCCTGGTGGAGATGACGCGCAAGCGCAC
>DNNT01000098.1 GCA_003497545.1 Arenimonas sp.
GCCGGCGTCCATGGCCGGGTTGCCGGCGGTGAGGTTCTGCGGCGCGCGGCGGGCGTTCACCCAAGCGCGGTAGATGTCGAAGTTGGTGGACCAGGCCTCGGTGCGGCCGGCGATGCGCACGCTGAAGGCCAGCGACTGGCCGTCGGGCGCCCAGGCGTAGTCGTGGGCGTCGCCGAAGGGCTTGGAGGGCACGTCGCCGTCGATGCCGGCGCTCACGCGCACCGGTTCGCCGGCGGCCTTGCCGTCGTCGCCGNNCCCAGGTGTCCCAGTGGCGCACGAACAGCTTGTCGTGCAGCCGGCCGGTGGCCTTCTGCGCGGCCTGCGCTTCCAGGCGCTCCTTGGTGCAGGCGAGCGTGCCGCAGTCGGTGAAGACTTCGAAGCTCAGCGCCACCGCGTCACCCTTGGGCGAGAGCTGGTAGCTGCCCACGTCGAGCGGGAAATCGGTGAGCTGCACCGGCTCGGCGGCGCCGACGGCCTGTTTCCACAGTTGCATCGAGCCCGACTTGGCCGACAGGAAATACACCTCGCGGCCGTCGGCGGAGAAGGCCGGGCTGTTCACGTTCATGCCCTCGGGCGTGAAGCGCACCGGCGGGGCGGCGTCGCGCACGAACAGGTCTTCGATCCACAGGCCGGTGCTGGCCTTGTCGGCGGCGAAATCGACCTGGCGCACGGCCACCACGAGGCGGCGGCCGTCGGGCGACAGGGTGGGCGAGTTCACGCGCTCGAGCGTGACCAGTTCGCGGGCGTCGAAGGGCTTGGCGGCGTGGGCGGCCGGGGCCAGCAGCACGGGCACCAGCAGGGCGGTCAGCAGGGGTCGCAGGATCATGGACGGAAACCTCGGGGATACCCGCCCATGGTAGGCCCGACGCCCCGGGGGTTAAAAGCCCCGGGACGTGAAGGCTGGCTATACTCGGCCGTCCCTGAACGGAGCGTTCCCGTGAATCCAGCTGCCCCCGTCGCCAGTACCGGCGAACTCCTCGGCCACCCCAAGGGCCTTTACGTCTGCTTCCTGACCGAGATGTGGGAGCGTTTCGCCTTCTACGGCATGAAGGCGCTGCTGTTCCTGTACCTGACCCAGCACCACAAGTTCTCCGACGCCAACGGCTACCTGCTGCTGGGCACCTACGCCGGCCTGGCCTATGCCCTGCCCTTGCTGGGCGGCCTGCTGGCCGACCGCTACCTGGGCATGCGCAAGGCGGTGGTGTTCGGCGGCCTGCTGCTGGTGTTCGGCCAGCTGGGCATGGCCTACACCGGCGAGGCGGCCAGCGGCATCCAGGGCCAGGGCGTGGTGGACGGCTTCGCAGTGCAGGTGATGTATTTCGCGCTGGCGCTGATCGGCGTGGGCGTGGGTTTCCTGAAGCCCAACATCTCCACCATCGTCGGCCGCCTGTACGCCGACACCGACCCGCGCCGTGATTCGGCTTTCACCATCTTCTACATGGGCATCAACGTCGGCGCGACGCTGTCGTCGCTGGTGGTGGGCTACGTGGGCATCCAGTACGGCTGGGGCTACGGCTTCGGGCTGGCGGGCGTGATGATGGCGCTGGGCCTGGTGCAGTTCATCGTCGGCCGCAAGCACCTGCTCGGCCAGGCCGAGCCGGCCGACCCGGAGGCGCTGAAGGCGCCGCTGTTCGCCGGCCTGTCGCGCGAGTGGCTCATCTACCTCGGCAGCCTGGTGCTGACCGTGGTGGTCTGGCAGGTGCTGCAGACCCGCATCAACTTCGCCCCGCTCACCGCGCTGGCCGGCGGCCACGAGGTCACGCTCACCGAGGTGGTGGCGCTGGTGCTGGGCCTGGGCCTGGGCGTGTGGTTCATCCGCCTGCTGCTCACCGACCTGAGCCGCGTCGAGAAGGGCCGCATGGTGGTGCTGATGGCGCTGATCGTGATCAGCGCGCTGTTCTGGGGCCTGTACGAGCAGAGCTACGGCCCCTGGGTGGCGATGGCCGAGCGCACCATGGACCTGACCACCTTCGGCCTCACCTGGAACGCGGCGCAGACCACGGCCTTCGGCGCCATCTTCGTCATCCTGTTCTCGCTGCCCTTCGCCTGGCTGTGGCCCAAGCTCGACAAGCGCGGCCTCAACCCCAGCTACCCGGCGAAGTTCGGCTGGGGCCTGGTGTTCTGCGGCCTGGCCTTCGGCGTGCTGGCCTTCTCCACCGGCACCGCGGGCGAGGACGGGCTGGTGAGCGTGTGGTGGATGATCCTGGCCTACGCGGTGCTGGTGGCCGGTGAAATGGTGCTCTCGCCCATCGGCCTGTCGGCCGTGACCACGCTGTCGATCAAGCGCGCGGTGGGCCTGATGATGGGCGCCTGGTTCCTGTTCTCGGCCTTCGGCGAAATCATCGCCGGCCGCATGGGCACCTGGGCCGCCATCGAGCCGGAAGCCGACGGCAGCATCAGCAGCGCCAAGGCGCTGGTGGTCTACGGCGACGTGTTCACCGACATGATGTGGATCGGCCTGGCCGCGGGCGTGCTGATGTTCGCGCTCACGCCGGTGCTCAAGCGCCTGATGAAGGAATAAAAGAATAGGGGTCAGAGTACTAATTCCGGCTTGGCCGGAATTAGTACTCTGACCCCTATTTCTGGAAAGAAAACGGCGCCCCGCGGGGCGCCGTTTTGTTGGTGCGGGGCGGCGAACGGATCAGTTCGCGGCGACCCGCTGGCCGGGGCCGATGTGCTTCTCGAAGAAGGCCAGCATCTTCGAATACAGGTTCACGCGGTTCTCGACGCCGTAGAAGCCGTGCATCTCGCCGGACTGGATGATCATGTCCTCAGGGCGGTTGCCGGCGCGCTCGAGCGCCTCGAACATGGCCTCGGTGTGCTCCGGCGGGCAGCGGCGGTCGCGGGCACCGGCGGCCAGCATCACCGGCAGCTTGATCTGGTCGGCGTAGGTGATCGGCGACATGGCGTCCTGCTCCTCGCGGGTGCCACCGAAGGCGCGGTCGAGGTAGCGGCGACCGTCGGCGCTCTCGCCGGTGTCGCTGAGCTTGNNGCCGCCGTAGATGCAGATGCGCTCGCCGTCGGCGATGCCTTGCTCGACGGCCCAGCGCGTGGCGTCGATGACGTCATTCATGATGCCGGTGCGCCACTGGCCATAGGCCATGTCCTCGAAGGCCTTGCCGAAGCCGCCCGAACCGCGGAAGTTCACCTGCAGCGTCGCGTAGCCGCGGCTGGCGAACAGCTGCGTCTCCGGGTTGTAGCCCCAGCTGTCGCGCGGGCCCATCGGGCCGCCGTGCGGGTTGACGATGAGCGGCAGGTTCTTGCCATCCGAACCCTTGGGGATGGTGAGGTAGCCGTAAAGCGTCATGCCCTCGCGGTTCTTGAACGAGAACGCGCGCATGGTGGCCGACTGCCCGGGGTCGATCCATTCGCGGCCCTTCATCAGGAAGCGTGCCTTGCCGCTGTCGCGGTCGTAGAGGTAGAGCTCGCCGGGATTCTTGTCGCTGTAGACCGAGACGATGATCTTCTNNAGTTCACCACCTGGCCCGGGAAGGCCGCGGCCAGCGAGCCGTAGAGCTGGGCGTCGGGGTGCTGCTCGTCCACCATGTGGATCTTCGGAACGCCTGCGGCGGTGATCACGGCCAGCGCCTTGTCGTCCTGCGGCGAAGTGATGATGCCCGACACTTCCGACACCGGATCCTGGAACAGCTTGCGGAATTCGCCGGTGGCGCGGTCGATGGTGCCGAAGGCGCGCGGTGCCTTGCGGTCGCTCTCGTAGGCGTAGATGGTGCCGTCCTTGGCAGTCCAGCGCACGCCCAGCTGCTTGCCGCTGCTGCCGGCGGCCACAAGGCTCCACTTGCCGTCCTCGCCGAGGCGGTAGAGGTCGCTGTTGGGGTCGTACTTGCCCTGTTCGTCGCGGGCGCGGCCGCAGACGGCGAAGCGGGCCTGCTTCTTCTCGTCGATCTGCAGGCTGCAGTTTTCCTTGGGCGCGCGCGCCAGCACCTTGCGGGTGCCGCTGACGGTGTCCACCTGCACCAGTTCGGCGCCGGCGCCGTCGGCCGAACGCGCGTAGCTGGCGATCATCAGCACGTTGCGCGGGTCGTCCTGCAGCGGGTCGAGCAGGTTGAAGAACTCGTTGCCCACGTTCTTGCCGCGCTGACTGGCACCACGGTTGCCGTAGAAGATGATCGGACGCGGCTGGCTGCCGTCGGCGTTCACCGCGTACCACTCGCCGGTGCCGGCCGGGGCCTCGAAGCTGCCCACCTTGCGGGTGGCCGTGAAGATCAGGCGGTCGTCGCCCACCCATTCGTAGCCCGCCACCGACTTCTCGTCCGGCAGGATGTTCACCTTCATCAGGCTCAGGTCGGACAGGCGCAGCACGGTGAGCACGTCCTGGCCGCCGCGGTCCACGCCGATGGCCAGGTATTCGCCGTTGGGCGAAATGCGGGCGCTGCTGTAGGTGGCGTGGCGCATGAAGTGTTCGACCGGCGGCGGTTCCGCAGCCGAGGCGGCGACGCTGGCGGCAAGACCGAGCGTGGCGAGAGCGAGTTTCATCTTTTTCCCCTGGACTTGCTGGTTGGCAAGGCCCCGACGATATGGGCGGCGCGGCTAGCGCGCAAGCGCGTCCAGGGCTTCGGCCAGGCCGTCCTGCCAGTCACCGATGTGAAGGCCGAAGTCGCGCCGGAACGCGGTGGTGTCAAGCCGCGAATAGGCCGGACGACGCGCGCGGGTGGGGAATTCACCGCTGGCGATGGGCTCGAGCACCGGCGCGGCCGGCAGCAGGCCGCGTTTGACGGCCTGGCTGAAGATCTCGGCGGCGAAACCGTGCCAGCTGCATTCGCCCTCCGCCGCCAGGTGCCAGGTGCCGCTGAGGCCCGGCGCCGCCTGCAGCGCGGCCGCCACGCCGCCAGCGATGCGGCGGGCGCTGGTGGGCGTGCCGCGCTGGTCGTCCACCACGCGCAGGTGGCCGCGTTCGCGCGCCAGCCGCAGCATGGTGAGCAGGAAGTTGTGGCCGCGCGGGCCGTACACCCAGCACAGGCGGAAGATCTTGTGCGCCGCGCCGCTGGCGCGCACGGCCTGTTCGCCGGCGAGCTTGCTGGCGCCATACACGCCCAGCGGGCCGGTCGGGTCGTCCTCGCGCCAGGGCCGCGTTTGCGCGCCGTCGAAGACGTAGTCGGTGGAGAAATGCACCAGG
>DNNT01000295.1 GCA_003497545.1 Arenimonas sp.
GCGATCTGCAGGTGGTGGCCGGGCACCGCCTCGTGCAGCGACAGCGCCATCATTTCCCAGCGCGGCCGCGATTCGGGCTTGTACAGGTTCACGTAGTAATAGCCGGCGCGTTTGCCGTCGGCCGACGGGCGCTGGTAGTAGGCCGTGGTGGTGTCGGGCGCGGTTTCGGCGGGGNNGGTGATCACGCCGTAGGGCGTGCGCGGCAGCTTGCCGAACACCTTCACCAGCTCGGGGTCGATGCGCCGGGTCAGGGCGCGGTATTCGGCCAGCAGCGCCTGCGGGTCGGTGTGGAAGAACTTCGGGTCGGTGCGCAGGTGGGTGAAGAAGGCCTGCAGGTCGCCTTCGAAGCCGACCTCCGCCTTCAACGCTTCCATCTCGGCGCGGATGCGCGCCACTTCGCGCTGGCCGATGGCGTGGATCTGGTCGGCGCTGAGGTCGGTGGTGGTGTACAGGCGTGCCAGGTGGTCGTAGAAGGCCTTGCCGTCGGGCAGGTCGCCGGTGGCCACGGAATCGGCGCAGGCAGGCAGGTATTCGGTGTTGAAGAAGGTTTCGAAGCGGGCCAGCGCCGGCAGCACCACCTCGTCCACCGCGGCCTTCGCTTCGGCCTGCAGGCGCGCGCGTTCATCGGCGGGAAGCGAATCGGGCATGGCCAGGAAGGGCTTGTAGAAGCTGCTGTCCGCCGCCGTGGCCACGCGCTGCGCGGCGATCTGCGCCGGCACGCGCTGCATCACGGCCTTGGGCGCCACCCAGCCGCTGGCCAAACCTTCGCGCAGCAGGGCGATGGTCTGGTCCACGAGGGTGCCGTAGCTGCGCAGGCGCGCGGTCCAGTCGGCGTAGTCCTTGGCCGATTCGAAGCGCAGCGCCGGCGCCATTTGCACGGCCAGCAGGTGCACGCCGCCGCGCTGGTCCACGGCCAGGCGCTCGGGGTGGAAGCGGAAGCCGGCGATTTCGGTTTCCAGCTGGCGGCGGTAGATGTCGTAGTTGAGCTGGTCGGCGGGCGACAGCGCGGCGCGGTCGATGGTGTCGAGCGTGGCCAGCGAAGCACGCACCGCGGCCTGCTGGCGTTCGCGCGCGGCCGGGGACAGGTCGGGCAGGCGGTCGTTGTAGCGCTTGTCGCCGAGGTAGGTGGCCATCAGCGGGTTTTCTTCCAGGCCGCGCTGCCAGTCGGCTTCGAACAGGGCGTGCAGGCGCTGGGCGGCGGCCGTGGCGGGCGCGACGGTGGCGGTGGCGGCTTCACCGGCGGCGAGGGCGGGCGGCGCGAGGGAAACGAGCGCGGCGGCCAGGGCCGCGGCGAGCAGGGTGGGTCGGAACATTCGGGACTCCATCGGGAACGAAACGGGGAATTCAGTCGTTGGGCGTGCGGCCGGCGCGGATCGACAGCGGCCAGTCCACTTCGCGCTTCTGGCCGGGGTCGCCCCAGGCCTGGGTGAAGGCGGCTTCGTGCAGGGACACCGCGTCCTTGCCGGTGTCCTTGAGGTAACGCTGGCTGGCCGACCAGGTGCGCAGGTAGGCCAGGTACTGGGCCAGCGTCCATTCCTCGCGCATTTCCAGGCGCGGGATTTCGCCCAGGGCCTCGAAGGGGAACACCAGGTGGCGGTAGCCGTCCTCGATGTGGCGGCGTTCGTGCGGCCAGTAGGGGCCAAGCGTGTCGTGGTAGAGCGCGTGGTAAACCTCGTCGACCTCGCGGCTCACGCGCGAGATGCCGTAGCACCACACCGCGCACAGGCCGCCGGGGCGCAGCACGCGCGCGGCTTCGTGGCAGAAGCGTTCCTGGTTGAACCAGTGGAAGGATTGCGCGGCCGTCACCAGGTCCACCGTGCCGCTGAGCAGCGTGCAGTGCTCGGCGGCTTCGACGCGCCAGGTGATGCGCGGGTTGGCCGGTGCGGCGGCGATCTGTTCGGGGCTGGGGTCGCTGGCGTGCACGCGGGTGAACCAGTGCGTCAGCGCCAGGCTGGCCTGGCCGTTGCCGCAGCCCACGTCCCAGACCAGGTCATGGTGACGGCACTGGTCGGCCAGCCACTGGAACAGTTCGCGCGGGTAGGTCGGCCGCGCCGCGGCGTAGTCCTCCGCATGCCCCGAAAAATGGTCCTGGAACGCCATGCCACGCCTCCCGAAAGAAAAATGGGGTCAGAGAACATATCCGTTTCAAACAAATATGTTCTCTGACCCCACTTATGGCTAGAGCGGCTCTTCGCGCCAGTGGCCGGGGCGCAGGCCCTCGAGGCGGTGCGGACCGATCGCCAGGCGCACCAGTCGCAGGGTGGGCAGGCCGATGGCGGCGGTCATGCGGCGCACCTGGCGGTTGCGGCCTTCGGTGATGGTGAGCTCGATCCAGCTCTCCGGCACCGACTTGCGGTAGCGCACCGGCGGGTCGCGCGGCCACAGCCAGTCGGGCGCGCCCACCAGCACCTGGGCCTTGGCCGGCCGCGTCATGCCGTCCTTGAGCTGCACGCCCTGGCGCAGCGCGGCCAGGTGTTCGTCGGTGGCGGTGCCTTCGACCTGGGCGAGGTAAGTCTTGGGCCAGTGGAACTTCGGCGAGCTGATGCGGGCGATCAGCGGGCCGTCGTCGGACAGCAGCAGCAGGCCTTCGGAATCCTGGTCCAGCCGGCCCGCGGCGTACACGTCGGGCGGCAGGCCGAAGTCGGCCAGCGTGGGCCGCGGGGGCTCGGCGCTGTCGGTGAACTGGCACAACACACCGTACGGTTTATTGAACGCAATCAGCATCCGGCCAGTGTACGCCGCATGGGACACTGTTGCCGGCCCCCACCGCCCCGGACCCCCATGGCCCCGACCCATCCGCTGCGCCGGCTCGCCGGCTTCGCCCGCCCGCACCGCCGCACGGCCGCCCTGGCCACGGCGTACTCCGTGCTCAACAAGATCTTCGACGTGCTGCCCGAACTGCTGATCGGCGTCGCGGTGGACGTGGTGGTGAACCAGCAGGATTCCTTCCTGGCCGGCTTCGGCATCCCCGACCCGCTGCAGCAGCTGTACCTGCTGGTGGCGCTGACGGTGGCGGTATGGGTGCTCGAATCACTGTTCGAATACCTGTACGCGGTGAAGTGGCGCGGGCTGGCGCAGGAACTGCAGCACGCGCTGCGCCAGGCCGCGTACGGCCACCTGCAGAAGCTGCCGCCGGCGGTGATCGAACGCGAGCGCAGCGGCCGGCTGATGGCGCTGATGAACGAGGACGTGAACCAGGTCGAGCGCTTCCTCAACACCGGCGCCAACGACCTGATCCAGGTGGCGGTGTCGTCGCTGCTGGTGGGCGGCGTGTTCTTCGTGCTCACCGCCGACCTGGCGGCGCTGGCCATGCTGCCGATCCCGCTGATCCTGGTGGGCGCGTTCTGGTTCCAGAAGCGGCTGGCGCCGCGTTACGCCGCCGCGCGCGAGGCGGCGGCCACTGTGTCGGCGCGTTTGAACAACAACCTCGCCGGCATGGCCACCATCCAGGCCTACACGGCGGAAGCGTTCGAAGCCGAACACCTGCGCCAGGCCAGCGATCAATTCCGCGGCCGCAATGCCGACGCCATCCGTTTTTCCGCGGCCATCACGCCGGTGATCCGCATGGCCATCCTGGCCGGTTTCGTGGCCACGCTGCTGTACGGCGGCGTGCTCACGCTGCGCGGCGAGCTGGGCGTGGGCAGCTATTCGGCGCTGGTGTACCTCACGCAGCGCCTGCTCTGGCCGCTGACGCGCCTGGCCGACATGGTGGACCTGTACCAGCGCGCCATGGCCTCGGTGAACCGGGTGATGGACCTGCTCGACACGCCGGTGCCGCCGAGCGGCACGCAGCCGTTGCCCGCGGGCCTGCGCGGCGAACTGCGCTTCGAAAGCGTGGGCCACGATTACGACGGCCGCGTGGCCGTGCAGGGCATCGACCTGCACGTGCCGGCCGGCAGCACGGTGGCGCTCGTCGGCGGCACCGGCGGCGGCAAGAGCACGCTGCTCAAGCTGCTGCTGCGTTTCATCGACCCGAAGGCGGGCCGCATCACGCTCGACGGCGCCGACCTGGCGGCGCTGGACCCGGCCGCGCTGCGCCGCGCGATCGGCTATGTGGCGCAGGAGCCCTTCCTCACCGACGGTTCGGTGGCCGACAACATCGCCTACGGCGAACGCCAGCCGGACCGCGCCCGGGTGGAAGCCGCCGCGCGCGCGGCCGAGGCGCATGACTTCATCGCGGCGCTGCCGGCCGGCTACGACAGCCCGGTGGGCGAACGCGGCGGCAACCTCAGCGGCGGCCAGCGCCAGCGCATCGCCCTGGCGCGCGCGCTTTACCGCGACCCGCGCGTGCTGGTGCTCGACGAAGCCACCTCGGCCGTGGACAACGAGACCGAAGCCGCCATCCAGCATTCCCTGGCCACCGCCGCGCGCGGCCGCACCACCCTGGTGGTGGCGCACCGCCTGAGCACCGTGCGCCATGCGAACACCATCCACGTGCTCGACGCCGGCCGCATCGTCGAATCCGGCACCCACGACCAGCTGATCGCCCGCAACGGCCCCTACGCCGCCCTCTGGCGCCTGCAAACCGGCGAAAAATAGGGTCAGAGAACATATTTGTTTGAAACAAATATGTTCTCTGNNGTCAGAGAACATATTTGTTTCAAGCGCGCGTTCGAGGCCGGCCGGGGCCGGCCACCGCCAGCCGGCGACCCGTCAGCGCGGACAGCGCCTCCTGGAACGCTGCCGAGCCCAGCGGCTGCTCCTTGCGCGTGTATTCGCGAATGGCGTCGGTATCCGCCGACGCCGAAGCCGCATCGGCCAGCCGGTGTCGCCACAGCGCGGCGCGCAGTGCGTCGGCAGACGCCAGCGCCAGGAATACCGGGTGCGGCGTGACCCAAGGCTCCATCCGCAGCCCGAGGTGGTGGTGCACGCTGGACCACGGAAAGGCCTCGGCTTTCGCCGCCAGTCCGGCGCGCACCGGGTTGAGTTCGATGTAGGCCAGGCAGTTGAGCAGGTAGCGGTCGGTATCCACCGGAAAGGAGCGGAATCGTCCCTCCCACAGCGTGCCGGTGCGCGCGTGGCGGTCATTGTGCCGGCGCACGTAGCGTCGCCCGAGCGCCTGCATCATCCGCGCCGTGCTTCCACGCACGGCGCCACTGGCCAGAAGGTGCACGTGGTTCCCCATCAGTACGNNGGGCCAGAAGGTAGCCCTGCCGGTCCTCGTCATCCCGGAACACGGCGGCGCGATTCACGCCGCGGTGGGTGATGTGCAGTGGAACTCCCGGAATATCGATGCGGGGGCGACGCATGGAAGCGGCACCGTGGTGGGTGTGCGTCCAGCCTGGCCCGAATGCCGCCCCGGTTCGATCAGCGAACAGGCCGTGCCCTTGCCCTCCATCGCCTGTTTAAAACCAATATGTTCTCTGACCCCTTTTCGGGGATTGGATACACTCGGGGGAACCTGACCGAGAGAGTTGCCATGACCCTGCGTTCGCTGGCCCCGGCCCTGCTTGCTGTTTCCCTTGCCACCGCGTTCGCGGCTTCCGCGCCGCAGGCGGCCGTGACGCCGGCGGCCGGCGACGGCACCGTGCTCATCCGCGCCGCGCGCCTGCTCGACGTGCGCAGCGGCAAGTGGATCGAGAACCCGAGCATCCGCGTCGAAAACGGCCGCATCACGTCCGTCGCCAGCGGCGGCGAACCTGCGCCCGGCGAACGCGTCATCGACCTGGCCGGCATGAGCCTGCTGCCCGGCCTGATCGACATGCATACCCACCTCGATTCCGACCCCAGCTACGGCGGCTACACCCACCTGCAGTTCACCGACCGCTTCTGGTCGATGCTGAGCGTGAAGCACGCCGGCGAAACCCTGGACGCCGGTTTCACCACCGTGCGCAACGTCGGTTCCGACAGCTGGAACGACGTCGGCCTGCGCCAGGCCGTGGACGAGGGCAAGATCCGCGGCCCGCGCATCGTTTCCGCCGGCTACAGCTTCGGTGCCACCGGCGGCCACTGCGATTCCACCTTCTTCCCGCCCTCGTTCGACGCCAAGAGCCCCTACAACGCCGACAGCCCCGACGAAGCCCGCAAGCGCGTGCGCGAAATCCGCAAGCACGGCGCCCAGGTGATCAAGATCTGCGCCACCGGCGGCGTGTTCTCCCGCAACACCGAGCCGGGCCAGCAGCAGATGCGCGAGGAGGAAATGCGCGCGGTGGTCGAGGAAGCGCACCAGTGGGGCCTGAAGGTCGCCGCGCACGCGCACGGTGCTTCCGGCATCAACGCCGCCATCCGCGCCGGCGTGGACACCATCGAGCACGCCAGCCTGATCGACGCCGAGGGCATCCAGTTGGCGAAGAAGAACGGCACCTGGCTGTCCATGGACATCTACAACACCGAGTACACGCAGTCGGAAGGCCGCAAGAACGGCGTGCTCGAGGACAACCTGCGCAAGGACCGCGAGGTGGCCGACATCCAGCGCGAGAATTTCCGCCGCGCCCACCAGGCCGGCGTGCGCATGGTCTACGGCACCGATTCGGGCGTGCACCGCCACGGCGACAACGGCCGCCAGTTCGCCTGGATGGTGCGTTACGGCATGACGCCGCTGCAGGCCATCCAGGCCGCCACGGTGAATTCGGCCGAGGCCCTGGGCCGCAACGACGTGGGCGTGGCCGAAGTGGGCCGCTGGGCCGACCTGGTGGCGGTGAACGGCGACCCGACGGCGAACGTGGCCCTGCTCGAAGCCATCCCCGTGGTCATCAAGGGTGGCGTGGTGGAGAAGGACGCGCGCTGACGTCCTTCCCCGGTCGGCCGGCCGTTACTCGGCCGGCGCGGCTTCCGCCTGCGGCTTCACGAAGCGCAGCGTCATGCGGTCGCTTTCGCCGATGGCGGCGTACTTGGCTTTGTCGGCTTCTTCGTGGTTGTTGCTCGGCGCCAGGGTCCACACGCCGTTCGGGTGGTCCTTGGTGTCGGCCGGGTTGGCGTTGATCTCGCTCTTTTCCTCGAGCACGAAGCCCGCCGCGGTGGCCAGGCCGACCACGTAGTCCTCCGGCAGGTAGCCCGAGGTCTTCACTTCCTCCAGCGTCTTGCCGGCGGCCGCGCGGTGTTCCACCACGCCCAGCACGCCGCCCGGGCGCAGCACGTCGAAGAACGACTTGAACATGGCGGCTTCGTTGCCGGCCATCACCCAGTTGTGCACGTTGCGGAAGGTCAGCACCACGTCGGCCGACGCCGGTTCGCCCAGCACCGGCGCGTTCGGGTCGATTTCGACGAGCGTGGCGTTGCCGTACACGTCGGCGCGCGCCGCCAGCTTCTCGCGCAGCTTGGCGTTGGCATCGGCGTAATACTTCTGGGCGCGTTCGTTACCCGACCGGGCCGGGTCGTTGATGATGCCCACGTAGCGGCCCTTGCCCTGGGCCAGCGGCGCCAGGATTTCGGTGTACCAGCCGCCGCCCGGGCTGATTTCGACC
>DNNT01000160.1 GCA_003497545.1 Arenimonas sp.
GAACGGCGATCTGCAGCCCGGCGGCATCGGCCATCGTGGCCAGCCGGGCAAAACCGGGGGCAGAGATCAGGCGCGGGCCATCATTGCCGGGCTGGCCGGGATAGCCGCCCACGACATGCGCCGTCCAGGTATCGAAGACGCCATCCATGAACATCTTGATCATGCCGAATTCCAGATTGCCCCGGGGCGGCGTCTGCGCGCGGGCGATCAGGGCGGCCACACGTTCGGGCGGCTGATCTTCGGTCAGGTTCATCGGCAGTTTCACGCGGATCGGCAGGTCATCCGCGATTTCTGCAAAGAGATCCGCCTGATAGAGGTTGCCATCCATGTTCACGGCCGAGGTGATGCCATGGCGGGCGAGTTCGTGGCAGGCACGAAGTATGGTGGCCTTGTCGTGATCGCGTTGCGCGTCAGAGGGGCTGCCCGGCGGTTCCTGCCCGATCATCCCGGTACTGTCGCGCCCGCCGGTTGGGGTGTGGCAGCGCACCAGTTCCATCGCGGCACCTTCGCGCAGCTCGCCGGTGGCTTGGCCGTCTGGGCCCATCACCACCTCTGACCCCGGCGGGGTGTCAGTGCCCTGCAGGATGCCTGCCAGCCGCAGCGCGGCGGTATTGGCCCAGGCGGCGTGGTAATCGGTGGAGGTGATGAAGACCGGGCGATCCGCCACCGCCGCATCCAGCGCGTGGCGATCGGGGCGGCTGCCCGGCCCGAGCATTTCGTAATTCGCGGCATAGGCGCAGAGGCAGGCGCCCGGCGGCAGGGTATCGGCAAAGCTGCGCAGCGCGGCGTTGAAGCCTTCGCGAGTGGTGACATGGGCGAGGTTCAGCTGACCCAAGGCTGTGCCGCCCAGAAACAGATGCACATGGCTTTCGGTGAAGGCGGGCAGTAGGGTGGCGCCTGCCGCGTCGATCACTTGCGTGGCCTGCGGGGCATCGGCATCGGGGCCGATCCAGGCAATCAGCCCATCTGCCACAGCCAGCGCCACGGGGCTGCCATCGGGAAAGCTGCGGGCATTGCGGATCACGAGGTCATTCATGGCGTCACCGAAGAAAAAGGCCCCCGACTGACGCCGGGGGCAGAGGGGGTTATTGCAGCAGCTGGGTCCAGACCTTGGTGACAAGATCCTGGGCTGCGGGCGAGCAAGTGCGCGAGAATTCCACCGGCACATTGGGGAACAGTTCCGGGGCGTTTTCGGGGGTGTATTTCGCCTTGCTCACGTCGATGGCGACCGGGGCGGAATGGCCGTAGAAATTATACTGCACGGTGGCGTTATCGACGCTCGACATGAAGTCGATGAATTTCTTGGCATTTTCCACATTCGGCGCGCCCTTCGGCACCACCATGCTGTCGAGCCAGCCCACGAGGCCCTCTTTCGGCATGGCATATTCGATGGGGGCCGCATCGTTGAAGCGGATCTTCATCGAATTGCCATCCCACCAGAAATGCGCCGCCACCTCGCCGCCCGCGATGCGGTTTTCGATATTGTCGGAGGTATAGGCGGCGACGAAGGGCTTCTGTGCGGCCAGCAGGTCATAGACCTTCTTCATTTCGGCGGAATCTTCGGTGCAGAAGGGCACGCCCAGATAGAGCTGCGCCGCACCCACGATTTCATCCGGGTAGGACAGCATGGCGATCTTGCCCTGCAGATCGGCCTCGGGTTCGAACAGCACCTTCCAGCTGTCGACCGCGCCTTTGTAGAGATTGCGGTTCACCGTGAAACCGGCGGTGCCATAGGCCAGCGGGATGGAATATTCGTTGGTTTCATCCCACCACTGGCCGCGCCATTTGGCATCGACCGCCTGATAGGCCGCCAGGGAATGGGCGTCGATGTCTTCTAGCAGGCCTTCGTCGGCCATGATCTTGAGGAAGTGCTGCGAGGGGGTGACCAGATCATAGCCCGAAGCGCCGGCCTGAAGTTTCGTCAGCAGGTCTTCGTTGGAATTGTAGCCATCGACATTCACCTTGATGCCGGTTTCGGCGGTGAATTTGGCGATCAGCTCGGGCGAGATGCTGTCGGACCAGACGTAAAGGTTCAGCTCGCCCTCGGCCTGGGCGGCCAGCGGCAGGGCGAGGAAGGTGGAGGCGAGGAGGATGCGTTTCATGGTGGCTCCTGTCGGGGTTAAGGCCGGGGTTCAGCCCCGGTTCGGGTTGCGGAAGGTGAGGATCAGGGCGAGCGTCGCAAGCACCAGCGAGCCCAGCACGATCAGCGTGGAAATGGCGTTCAGCTCGGGCGTGGTGCCCTGCTTGATGAGGCCGAAGATATAGACGGGCAGGGTGGTGGACCCGCCGGAGTTGAGCATGTTGGAGGTGATGAAATCATCCATCGAGATGACGAAGGCCAGCATCGCCCCGGCAAAGACCCCGGGCGCGATCAGGGGCAGCGTCACCCGGCGGAAGGCCAGCCAGGGGGTTGCATAAAGATCCTGTGCGGCTTCTTCGAAATCCGGCTCCATCCCCTGCAGGCGGGCGCGGATCGGCAGGAAGGCGAAGGGGATGCAGAAGGCGGTATGGGCGATGATCAGCTTTGCCATGCCGTTTTGCAGGCCAAGCTGCGAGAACAGGATCAGCACCGCCACGGCCAGCACGATTTCGGGCAGCAGCAAGGGCAGGTTGACCACGGTTTCGCTGATGCGGCGGAATTTCACATCCCGGCCGCGCACCAGCACCAGTGCGGCCATCAGCGCGATGGTGGTGGACAGGACGGTTGCCACCGTGGCGACCTTGAGCGAGATGACCACCGCATTCATCAGCGCGGTATTGGCCAGCGCGCTTTCATACCATTTCAGGGAAAACCCGGTCCAGACCGTGGCAAGACGGCTTTCGTTGAAGCTGTAGGCGATGACCACGAGGATCGGCAGGTAAAGATACAGGAAGAACAGCGCGGTAAAGCTGCGGGCCAGGGGATAGCGTTTCACATCAGACATGTTCGGCCCCTTTCGCGCGCAGTGCATTGACCATCAGGAAGATCATCACCAGCGCCATCAGCAGCACGGCAATGGCCGCGCCGAAGGGCCAGTTGCGGCCACCGCCGAATTGCGTCTGGATCAGGTTGCCCATCATCATCGACTTGCCGCCGCCCAGCAGGATCGGTTCCAGCACCGCGCCGAGGCTGGGGACGAAAACGAGGATGGCCCCGGCCATCAGACCCGGCATCGCCAGCGGCAGGATCACCCGCCGCGCCGTGACCCAGCGCGAGCCGTAAAGATCGTGGCTCGCCTCGATCAGCGCGGGGTCGAGCTTTTCGATGCTGGCGAAAACCGGCAGGATCATCAGGGGGATATAGCTGTAGACGAGGCCAGTCAGCATGGCGCCATCGGTGAACAGCAGGCTGTCCATATCCGCCACAAGGCCAAGGCCGCGCAGGGTTTTTTCGATCACGCCATCATTGCCCAGAATGATGATCCAGGCATAGACCCGCACGATCATCGACACCCAGAACGGCAGGGTGACCAGATAGATCAGCACGGCCTTCATGCGCCCCGGCGCCTGCGCGATGGTATAGGCGGCGGGCAGGGCCAGCACGGCGCAGATCAGCGTCGTCAGTGCCGAAAGCAGCAGGGTGCGCCCGATGATCGACAGATATTGCGGGGTGAAGGCCAGATTGCCATCCCAGTCTTCCTCGAACAGGATCTGGATATAGGAGGCGGGCGAAAAGCCCCAGTCAAAGCCGCCATAGGCCCCCCGGCTGGCGAGGCTGACCATGATGACGATGACGATGGGGATCACCAGCGTCAGGATCATCACGACCCAGGCGGGCGCGAGGCCCCAGATGCGGAAATCCGACAGATGGAAACGCGCGGGTTTCATTGCGTCAGCACCCGCGCGCTGTCGTGCCGGAAGCCGATCTTCACCGGGCGGCCGATTTCAAAGCTTTGTGAATGACTGGTCGCATTGCGGCGCGAGACGCGCAGGGCGATGCCGCCCACATCGACGGTGTAATGGGTGTAGCCGCCCATGTAGTTGCGGGCGCTGATGCGACCCTCCATCACCTCGGCCCCGTTTTGAAGGCTGGTGTCGGTAAGGCTGGCGGCCTGATCCTCCATCCCGATCTTTTCGGGGCGCAGGGACAGGGTGGCGCGGCTGCCCGCCACGGCGCCCTTGTGGAAGGTGGTCACGGTCTGGCCAAGCGGCGTGCGCACGGTGGCGCGGTTGCCATCGACGCCGATCACCTCGACATCCAGGAAGTTGGTTTCGCCGATGAAATCGGCGACAAAGCGGTTTTCCGGGTCTTCGTAGATCTCGTTCGGGGTGCCCAGATGCTGAATCTCGCCATGGCCCAGCACGCAGATGCGGTCTGACATATCCAGCGCCTCTTCCTGATCGTGGGTCACGAAGACGAAGGTGATGCCGGTGGCGCGCTGCAATTCGCGCAATTCATCGCGCATCGCCTGCCGCAGCTTCAGATCCAGCGCCGAAAGCGGTTCGTCCAGCAGCAGCACCTTGGGTTGCGGCGCCAGCGCCCGGGCCAGCGCGACGCGCTGCTGCTGCCCCCCCGAAAGCTGCGCCACCTTGCGCCCGGCCAGATGTTCCAGCTTGACCAGAGCCAGCATCCGCGCGGCCGTTTCGGTGATTTCGGCTTTGGGTCGGCCCTGCATCTTCAGCGCGAACCCCACGTTTTCGGCCACGGTCAGATGCGGGAACAGGGCATAGCTTTGAAACACCGTATTCACTGGCCGCCGGTTGGGCGGCAGGTTCGTGACCTCGGCCCCGTCGATCAGGATCATGCCGGAACTGGGCATTTCGAACCCGGCAATCAGCCGCAGGAGCGTGGTCTTGCCACAGCCCGAGGGGCCAAGCAGCGTGAAGAACTCGCCCTGCCGGATGGTCACGGATACATCATCCAGCGCGCGAACCGCTGCATCGCCCTGCCCGAAGGCCTTGATCGTGTTCCGCGCCTCGATGGCATTCACATGGGTCAAGGTGACTCGCCTCCGATATTTTGATCATATTTTGCGACGGAATCGCCGTGGCGCAACAAAAACCTGACCTATCCTTCAAGTTTCGCGTAATGCGCAATCCATGGTTGCGAATGTTCGATTTCTGCGCAAAGAGCGATTAATTCTTCATCGCTTCCAAAGCGTGCAGCCAGATGCACCCCCAACGGCAACCCGTTGGATGACCAGCCAAGCGGCAGCGAGGCCGCAGGCTGGCCAGAGGCATTGAAGGCGGCGCAGAACGGCGAATAATCGAAGATCCCGCCCGGCCCGGTGCGATAGGCCAGATAATCTTCGGTATCATGGGCAAAACGCCCGATGCTGGCGGGCGGTTCGGCCAATGTGGCCGACAGGATGATGTCGCAGCCTGCGCCATCCTCGGGATCAAAGACCGCCGCCATATCGCGGCCAAAGGCATGGATGCGGCCCACCGACTCCAGATAATCCGCGCCGGACAGGGTGGCGGCATGGGCGATGGCGCCGCGCGTCACCCCCTCCACATCGCCGGGCTGCAGGGCGCGGCCCTTGGCGGCCAGCGCCTTGCGCACACCCAGGGCGGTGCCGCAGGCCACAATATCGGTCCAGGCCCGCATCATCGCCTTGATATCGGCCCTCGGGCGGCCCGGCTCTACATGATGGCCCAGGCTTTCCAGCAGCCGGGCGGTGGCCAGAACCGCTTCGCGCACTTCGGGGTGGATCGGATCGCCGGTAAAGGTGGTGTCGCAGACCATCACCCGCAACCGGCGCGGCGGGCGGCTGATTGCCTGCATATGGCCCCGTGCCAGCGGCGGTGCCCAATAGGGCGCGCCCGGATCGACGCCTTCGCAGGCATCCAGCATCGCGGCGGTGTCGCGCACGCTGCGCGTCAGGAACCCGTCGATCGCCATGCCGGCCCAGCCCTCGCCCGCATAGGGGCCATCGGGCAGCCGCGCCCGGGTGGGCTTGAACCCGAACAGCCCGCAGCTGGAGGCCGGTATCCGCACCGATCCGCCGCCATCCGACCCATGGGCGAAGGGCACGATGCCCGCCGCCACCGCCGCCCCGGCCCCGCCCGATGATCCGCCCGAGGTGTGATCCAGGTTCCAGGGGTTGCGCGTCGGGCCGCCATAAACCGCCGCCTCGGTCGCGGCGCCGATGCCGCCTTCGGGGCTGGTGGTCCGGCCCCAGGTCACCACGCCGCTGGCGCGGATGCGGGCAAAGATCGCGGAATCCCGCGCATATTGCGTATCGGCCAGCAGGTTTGATCCGTTATGCGACGGAAAATCCACTGCCTCGCAGCCCAGATCCTTCAGCAGGAAGGGCACGCCGCGAAACGGCCCGCGCGGCAGGCCTGCGGCAATGGACCGCCGCGCGACGGCTTCCTGCACCAGCACCACGGCATTCAACCGGGGGTTCCATTGCGCCATCCGGTCCAGGCTGGCATCCAGCAGCGCATCGGGGCTGACGGCACCCCGCGCCACAAGGGCGGCAAGATCGGTGGCATCGCGGGCATCAAAGGCGGATAGCATCGCGGTTCTCCTGTCATCTGGGGTCAGCCTAGCCGCCGGACCTGGGAGGGGGCATCCAGAAAACGACGCCGGCATGTCGTTCCGGCCTGTGGCCCTGCGGCAGCGGTGACGAAACGGGCGGCAGAGGGCGGAATTCCGATCATATTTCCGTGGGGTGCGGCGGATACGCCCTTGTCTGACGTTCGAAAGCCGTCACCGTCTGCCAAGGCCGGTGATCTTCGGACAAGCAGCAAGAATACCAAGGGGATTTCGATATGGCGGATATGGGCGGAACAGGCGGGATGTGGCGGATGGGCCGGGCCATGGTGATCGGGTCGGTTCTGACACTGGCCGCGCTGCCGCTGCTGGCGCAGACCGGAGGGGGGGCAGGGCAAGCACCGACCAAGCCGCGTTCGGTGGGGGTGATTACCGCCGAACTGCAGGAGGTCCCGCGCAGCTATACCCTTCCGGGCCGGGCCGTTGCCTATGAACAGGCCGATATCCGCCCCCGGATGACCGGGGTGATTACCGAAATCCTGTATGAGCCGGGCAAGCCGATCACCCGTGGCGCCCCGATGTTCCAGCTGGATGACACCAGCGCCCGCGCCGATCTGCGCGCCGCCGAGGCGGCCGTGGGATCGGCCCGCGCGGGGGTGACGGTGCGCCGCTCCACGCTGGACCGGGCGGAACGTCTGGTGGGGTCAGGCGTGACGCAGGCCGATCTGGAAACCGCCCGCGCCGAATATGAACAGGCCAAAGCCGCCCTGCAAAGCGCCGAAGCCGCGCTGGATCTGGCGGAAATCGAACTGGGCTGGACCACAGTGACCAGCCCGATTGACGGTATCTCGGGTCTGGCGCAGGTTTCGGTCGGGGATCTGGTGACGGCGAGCCAATCCGATATCATGGCCACGGTCACCCGGCTGGACCCGATCGAGGTGGATATGTTCGAACCCTCGGCCCGGATGCTGCAGATCCGCGACGAGATCGAAAGCGGCCGCATCCGCGCGGCAGAACAGCTCAATATCACCCTGACACTGGAAAACGGCTCCACCTATGCGTCGCAGGGCGTTCTGGTCGCCTCGGGCAGCGAGGTTTCCACCACCACCGGCACGGTGGAATACCGCTTTCGTGCCGCCAACCCCGATGGCCGCATCCTGCCCGGCATGTTCCTGCGCGGCGCGCTGGAGATCGGGCGGATCGAAGGCATCCTGGTGCCGCAGATGATCACCTCGCGCGACAGGGCGGGCGCGCTGACCGTCTGGGTGGCCGAAGACGGCAAGGCGGTGCAGCGTCGCATCACCGCCGATGGCAGCCACCAGAACGCCTGGGTCGTGGTGGATGGCCTGAAGGACGGCGAGCAGTTGATCGTCGATGGCACCACCAATCTGCGCGCGGGCGCCGAAGTGGCCCCGGTGCCGGTGCGGATCGACGAAAACGGCGTGGTGCGCGACGTTGAAACCGCCCCGGCGCAATCGGAGTAAGCGGGGATGGCATCGTTCTTCATTCACCGCCCGGTCTTTGCCTGGGTTCTGGCCATCGTGACCATGCTGTTCGGCGTCTTCGCGCTGTGGTCGCTGCCGATTTCGAAATATCCCGATATCGCCCCCACCACCGTGCGGATTTCTGCAAGCTATGGCGGCGCCTCTTCGGAAACCGTGCAGAATTCGGTCACCACCGTCATCGAAGACGGGCTGACCGGGCTGGACGGGCTGCTGTACATGACCTCGACCTCGCGCAAGGGTTCGGCCTCGGTGGCGCTGACCTTTGACGATACGGTAGACCCGGATATTGCGCAGGTGCAGGTGCAGAACAAGCTGCAGCTGGCCACCGCGCTGCTGCCACCGATCGTGCAGCAGCAGGGCATCTCGGTGAACAAGGCCAGCTCGGGCTTCCTGCAGGTGCTGGGTTTCGTCTCCGAGGACGGCTCGATGGACCGAAACGACATCTCCGACTACGTGTCGGCGAACGTCGTGGACCCGCTCAGCCGCGTCGCCGGCGTGGGCAGCGTGCAGGTGTTCGGCGGCAAGTACGCCATGCGCATCTGGCTCGATCCGGGCAAGCTCAACACCTACAAGCTCGCGCCTGCCGACGTGATCTCGGCCATCCAGGCCCAGAACGCCCAGGTGGCCGTGGGCCAGCTCGGCGGCACGCCGGCCATCGACGGCCAGCAGATCAACGCCACCATCACCGCCCAGGACCGCCTGCAGACGCCGGAACAGTTCCGCGCCATCGTGGTGCGCAGCAACGCCGACGGTTCGGTGCTGCGCCTGGGCGACGTGGCCCGGGTCGAGCTGGGTTCGGAAGGCTATTCGGTGATCAGCCGCTACAACGGCAAGCCCGCCTCCGGCCTGGCCATCTCGCTGGCCACCAACGCCAACGCGCTCTCCACCGCCGACGGCGTGGCCGAGCTGATCGAACGGATGAAGCCCACCTTCCCGCCGGGCCTGCGGGTGACGATCCCGTTCGACACCACGCCCTTCGTGCGCGTCTCGATCAACGAGGTCGTCAAGACCCTGGTCGAAGCCGTGGTGCTGGTGTTCCTGGTGATCTTCCTGTTCCTGCAGAACTTCCGCGCCACGCTCATCCCCACCATCGCGGTGCCGGTGGTGCTGCTGGGCACGCTGGGCATCCTGCTGGCGCTGGGCTTCTCTATCAACATGCTCACCATGTTCGCCATGGTGCTGGCCATCGGCCTGCTGGTGGACGACGCCATCGTGGTGGTCGAAAACGTCGAGCGCCTGATGAGCGAGGAGGGCCTGTCGCCCATCGAAGCCACCCGCAAGTCCATGGACCAGATCACCGGCGCGCTCGTGGGCATCGGCCTGGTGCTGGCGGCGGTGTTCATCCCGATGGGTTTCCTGACCGGCTCCACGGGCGTGATCTACCGCCAGTTCACCGCCACCATCGTCTCGGCCATGGGCCTGTCGGTGCTGGTGGCCATCATCCTCACGCCGGCCCTGTGCGCCACCCTGCTCAAGCCGCTGAAGAAGGGCGAGCACCACGGCGAGAAGGGCTTCTTCAAGTGGTTCAACACCAAGTTCGACGCCGGCAACACGCGCTACCAGGGCATCGTCGGCGGCATGCTGCGCCGTGGCGGCCGCTTCCTGGCCATCTACGCGCTGCTGGCGCTGGTGATGGGCTTCCTGTACCTGCGCGTGCCGTCCTCCTTCCTGCCCGATGAAGACCAGGGCGTGCTGTTCACCATCGTGCAGACGCCGGTGGGCGCCACCCAGGAGCGCACGCAGAAGGTGATGGAGCAGGTGGAGGCGCACTACCTGCAGAACGAGGCCGAACACATCGAATCCACCTTCGCCGTGCAGGGCTTCAGCTTCGCCGGCAGCGGCCAGAACAACGGCATGGTGTTCGTGAAGCTCAAGGACTGGGACGAGCGCGGCAGCGCCGAGGCCAGCGTCAATGCCATGGTCGGCCGCGCCATGGGCGCCTTCGGCCAGATCAAGGACGCCATGGTGTTCGCGCTGGCGCCGCCACCGGTGACCGAACTCGGCACCACGGGCGGCTTCAACCTCTACCTCAAGGACAACCAGGGCCAGGGCCACGAGGCGCTGATGGCCGCGCGCAACCAGCTGCTGGGCGCGGCCGGCCAGAGCCCGCTGCTGATGGCGGTGCGCCCGAACGGCCAGGAAGACACGCCGCAGTTCCGCCTCGACGTGGACAACGAAAAGGCCGCGGCGCTGGGCGTTTCCGTGGCGGAGATCAACTCGACGCTGTCGGTCGCCTGGGGCGGCCGCTACATCGACGACTTCATCGACCGCGGCCGCGTGAAGCGCGTGTACGTGCAGGCCGACGCGCCGTACCGCATGGTGCCCGAGGACTTCAATCTCTGGTACGTGCGCAACAATGCCGGCGAGATGGTGCCGTTCTCGGCCTTCGCCACCTGGCATTGGGAATACGGCTCGCCGCGCCTGGAGCGCTACAACGGCGCGCCGGCGGTGAACGTCACCGGCATGCCGGCCCCGGGCGTGAGCTCGGGCGACGCCATGGCCGAGATGGAGCGCCTGGCCGCGCAGCTGCCGCCGGGCTTCGGCCTGGAGTGGAGCGGCGCCTCCTACCAGGAGCGCGTGGCCGACGCGCAGGTGCCGATGCTGTACGCGCTGTCGCTGCTGGTGGTGTTCCTGTGCCTGGCGGCGCTGTACGAAAGCTGGTCCATCCCGACTTCGGTGCTGCTGGTGGTGCCGCTCGGCATCCTGGGCACCGTGCTGTTCACCTGGCTGCGCGGGCTCGAGCGCGACGTGTACTTCCAGGTGGGCATGCTCACCACGGTGGGCCTGTCGAGCAAAAACGCGGTGCTGATCATCGAATTCGCCAAGGCCAACGTCGAGAAGGGCATGGAGCTGGTGGACGCCACGCTGGCGGCCATCCGCGACCGCCTGCGGCCGATCCTGATGACCTCGATCGCCTTCGGCTTCGGCGTGCTGCCGCTGGCCCTGGCCACCGGCGCCGGTTCGGGCGCGCAGCGCGCCATCGGCACCGGCGTCATCGGCGGCATGCTCAGCGGCACCTTCCTGGGCATCTTCTTCATCCCGCTGTTCTTCGTGGTGGTGCGCCGCCTGTTCTACCGGCAGGGAGCGAAGGCGTGAGCCCGATGCCGGCCGGCGGCGGCACCAAGGCGCGGGCGCGCCAGGAAGCCCAGCGCGCCCGCATCCTGGAGGCGGCGCGCAAGTGCTTTTCCGAGGAGGGTTTCCATGGCGCCGGCATGTCGGCCATCGCCAAGGAAGCCGGCATGAGCCAGGGCCTGATCTACCGCTACTTCACCAACAAGGCGGCGATCATCCAGGCCATCACCGAGGAGCAGCGCGCGCGCCGCACCGAGGACCTGTGCGCCATCGCCAGCTACGAAGACCTGGTCGACCGGCTGATCGAAAAGCTGCGCCGCTGGCGCGCCGGCGACGCCGAAGACGACATCTTCGACCCGGCGCTGTTCCTGGAGATCAGCGCCGAATCGAGCCGCGACCCCGAGGTGGCGGCCATGGTGTCGGCACAGGAAAAGGAAATCTGGGCCGACTTCGCCGCCATCGTGCGCCGCGACGCCGAGTCCCGCGGCCAGGCGCTCGACGACGAGGCCCTGCGTTGCCGCACCATGACCCTGCGCTGCCTGGTGGACGGCGTGATCACCGCCTGCGTGCGCGACCCGCACCTCGATTGCGACCAGGTGCAGGCCAGCCTGCGAAGGGTGTTGCGCCAACTCGGCGGCGGGTGATTCAGCGCGGGCCCGTGTAGCGGCAGCCCGAGGTGCAGGTTTCGTGCACCACCACCGCGCTCAGCAGCGGCAGGGCCGGCTTGAGGTGGTCCCAGATCCAGATCGCGAGGTTTTCGCTGGTCGGGTTTTCCAGGCCGGGGATGTCATTGAGGTAGTAGTGGTCGAGCCGGTCGTAGAGCGGCTTGAAGGCGGCCTTGATGTCGCCGAAGTCCATCACCCAGCCGGTGCGCTCGCCCACTTCGCCCGAGACATGCAGCTCGACCCGGAAGCTGTGCCCGTGCACGCGCGCGCACTTGTGGCCTTCCGGCACGTTCGGCAGCCGGTGCGCGGCCTCGAGGGTGAAGGATTTGAAGATGTCCATGCCGCCATTCTACCGGGGTGCCGGCCCGGGCGCCGGTCTCGGTGCCTGAGACATCTTCCTGCCAGCCTTGCCCCCGTCATCGGCTAGGCTGTGCGGGATGAGCGGGGACTGGAAACAACGCGCCAGCGAGGGGATCACGGTGTTCCGGGCCAGCCGCCTGGAGGCGCTGCTCGAGCCGCTGGACCACCTGCTGGCGCTGCAGCCGCCGGCCTCGCCGCTGCTGCCGCAAACCGTGGTCGCGGCCCACCCGGGCATGCGCCAGTGTCTGGCCGGCGCGCTGGCGCGCAAGCGCGGCCCCGGCGGCATCGTCGCCAACCTCGACATCGTGCTGCCGTCCACCTTCCTCGATACGCTGGCGCGCGAGGTGCTGGGCGAAGGCGCGGTGTCGCCGCGCGGCTGGCGCCGCGAAGCGCTGCGCTGGCACCTGCACGCCCTGCTCGAACGCCCCGCCGATGCCACCCTGCGCGCCGCGCTCGAGGGCCCCGACGCCGCCCTGCGCCGCTTCCAGCTGGCCGACCGCCTGGCGCGCATCTACACCCAGTACATGGCCTACCGCCCGGCCTGGCTGCGCGACTGGGCCGCGGGCAAACCCAGCTTCGCCGCGGCGGGTTTCCACCCGGGCCTGTGGAAATCGCTGCGCGCCCGCCTCGGCGCCGACCTGCACCGCGGCGAACGCCTGGCCGCGCTCACCGACGCGCTGCGCGCCGGCCGCGCCGCGCCGCAGGCCGACGAACCGCTGCATGTCTTCGGCATCAGCCACCTGGCGCCGGCCGAACTGGCCGTGCTGCAGGCGCTGGCCATCCAGCGCCCGGTGGTGCTGTACGTGCCCGACCCCTGCCGCGAATTCTGGGCCGGCCTGCGCACCGACGCCGCGCGCCTGCGCGACCTGGCGAAGGCGCCGTACTCCGAAGAAAACGAAGCCTTCTTCCTCGACCAGGGCCACCCGCTGCTCGCCAACTGGGGCCGCCTGGGCCAGCACTTCATGCTGCAGCTCCAGGAACTGGAGGCGAAGCTCGACCTGCGCCACTTCCGCGACGAAGCCGGCGCCGACACGCCGCCCCTGCGCCTGCTCGACCGCGTGCAGGAAAGCCTGCGCCGGCTCGATCCCGCGCTGGCCGGCGCGGACGAACGCGCGCGCGGCGAACGCCTCGCCGACGCCTCGCTGCGCGTGCACGGCTGCCACACCCGCCTGCGCGAACTCGAGGTGCTGCACGACGCGCTGCTGCGCGCCCGCGCCGACGACCCCACGCTCGAACCCGCCGACATCGTGGTGATGGCGCCCGACATCGGCGCCTACCTGCCGCTGCTGCCGGCGGTGTTCGGCCCCGCGGGCGAGGCCGGCGGGCCCTTGCCCTACCACCTGGCCGACGTGCCGGTGGCGCGCGCGTCTTCGCTGCTCACCGCGTTCCGCCGCCTGCTGGCGCTGCCGGCCTCGCGCTTCACCGCGCCGGAGCTGCTCGATTTCCTCGGCCAGCCCGACGTGGNNGACGAAGACGCGCTCGACGCGCTCGGCCGCTGGCTGGGCGACGCGCGCGCCGCCTGGGGCCTGGACCCGGGCTTCCGCGCCGCGCTCGGCGTGCCCGCGCGCGAAGAACACACGATGGCCTGGGCCATGGACCGCCTGCTCACCAGCTTCGTGCACGGCGACGAGAGCTTCGAGCCCGTGCACCACCTGCCCGACGGCAGCGCGGTGGCGCCCGTGCCCGGCGTGGCCGGCGGCCCGGCGCTGGCGCTGGGCGCGCTCGACCACCTGCTGCAGCAGCTCGCCGGCCTGCGCGCCGACGCCGCGGCGCAGCTTGCGGCCAGCGAATGGGCGCGCCGCCTGGAAGACCGGATCGACGCGCTGTTCCAGCCCGACCCGGCCGACGCCGCCGCACGCGACGCCATGGACCTGCTGCGCGCCACCCTGCGCGCGCTGGCCACCGAGCCGCGCGACGCCGGCGTGGTCCCGCCGCTGGCCTTCGCCGTCGTGCGTCGCTGGCTCGAGGAAAAACTCGACGCCGTGCCCGCGCGCCAGCGTTTCCTGGCCGGCGGCGTCACCGTCTGCGGCATGGTGCCGCAGCGCGCCATTCCCTTCCGGGTGGTGGCGGTGCTGGGCCTGAACGAAGGCGACTACCCGCGCAACGACGTGGACGCCGGCCTCGACCCCATCCGCCAGGCCGGCCTGCGCCAGCTCGGCGACCGCGACACCCGCAGCGACGACCGCTACCTGTTCCTGGAAACGGTGATGTCGGCGCGCGAGCGACTGCACCTGAGCTATGTGGCCCGCGACGTGCGCGACGACAGCGAACGCAACCCGGCTTCGCCGCTGGCGGAACTGATGGCCGTGCTGCCGCCGGCCGACGAAGGCGCCGCCGCGCCCGCCTGGCGCGTCGACCACCCGTTGCAGCCCTTCGACGCGCGCTATTTCGACGACGCCGACCCGCGCCTGTTCACCTTCGACGCCGGCCAGGCCGGCCACGTGGGCGGCGACGCCGACGCGCCGCGCCTGCTGCCCGTCGCCACGCCGCCGGCGCAGGACGCGCCCTGCGAAGTGTCGCTCGACACCCTGCGGCGCTACTTCCGCGACCCGGCGCGCCAACTGCTGGCCGGCCGCCTGCGCGCGCGCCTGGATGCGCTCGACGAACTCGCGCTGGCCGAAGACGAACCGCTGGAGCCGCGCCTCGACGCCTTCGATCGCGCCGCGCGTGGCCTGTGCCTGGCGGCGCTGTCCGACCCGGGCTTCGACCTCGACGAAATGCCGCCCGAACACCTGGTGCTCGGCGGCGTGCTGCCGGCGGGCGCGCTGGGTGCGCGCGCCTGGCGCGAGGAGGCCGAGCTCGCGCGCACGCTCGTGGCGGCCGCGCAGGCGCGCAGCGACGCCGCCGCGCTGTTCCAGCCCACGCTGGCGACGCTGGCCGCCGCGCCGGCACTGCAGCGCCAGCTGGGCCGCTTCACGCTCACCGGCGAGGCCAGCGGCGTGCGCGAGCGCGACGACACGCTGTGGGTCTTCGAAGCCTTCCCGCACCGCAAGACTGAAAGTGATCTCGGCTTCGGCGACGTGGTGCCGCTCTACCTGACCTGGGCACTGCTGCGCCTGGCGCCGGAAAACGCCCACCGCCGCGTGCGCCTGTGCGCGTTGCTGCCCAAGGGCGGCACGCCCTGGCAGGACGCGGTGAACGCCTGGGACGACAGTTTCGCCGCCGCCGGCAAGGAACTGCGNNCACGCACCCGGCCTGGTTCTTCCCCTACACCGCGCGCGCCGCGCTGGCCGGCAAGGGCGTCGAGGACACCTGGGAGCGCGAGCGCGGCTACGCGCCGGGTTACGCGCGCCTGCTCGGCCGCGGCCTTGCACCCGAGCCGGGCAGCGAAGACGCCGCCGCGCTGCTGCGTGACGCCACGCGCCTGGCCGAGCTCGTGCAGTGGCCGCACCGGGAGGACGAATGAGCGCGCCCGTGCCCGTCGCCCACTGGCGCGAACTCCCGCTCGGGCCCGGCGGCCGCGCGCTGGTGGAAGCCAGCGCCGGCACCGGCAAGACCTGGACCATCGGCGTGCTTTACCTGCGCGTGCTGCTGGAATCGCAGCCCGCGCTGGGCGTGGGCCACGTGGTGGTCACCACCTTCACCGAAGCCGCCGCGCAGGAGCTGCGCGAACGGCTCCGTGCGCGGCTGCAGCGGGCGCTGGCACTGCTTGCCGGCGCAGCGCCGGCCGAAGGCACGCCGGACGATGAAGCCTGGCTGTTCGCCCGCTGGGCCGACGACACCACGCGCCGGGAAGACCAGCGCCGCCTGCGCCTGGCCCTGGCCGATTTCGACCGCGCGCCGGTGGGCACGCTGCACCGGCTCTGCCGCCGCATCCTGGCCGAACACCCGCTGGAAGGCGGCAGCGGCTTCGACCCGGGCGAGCCCACCGCCGGCGACGCGCTGGTGGAGGAACTCGCGCGCGACGCCTGGCGCGTGCTGCACCAGGGCAGCGACCTGCACGTGCTGCACGACGCCGGCCTCACCGACCTCAAGCTCGCCACCTTCACCCGCACGCTGGGCAAGCTGCTGCGGCCGGGCGTGCGCGTCGAGGCGGAAGGCGAGGACATCGCCGACCTGCGCCGCGAACTGCCCGCGAGCGGCGCCGCCGAATTGCGTGCGGTCGTCGCCGACGCCGGCTGGTTCAAGCGCTCCAACGCCGCGCTGCGCACCGCGCTGACGTCGCTGGCCGACCTGCTGGCGGGCGAGGGCGGCTGGCCCAAGCCCGAGCATCTCGAACGCATCGCCGCCTGGGACACCGAAGGCCAGCTCGCGCCCGCGCGCGCCGCGGCGTTCGATGCCTTGCCGGTAATCGCGGCCCTGCGCGGCGTGGTCGCCCGCCTGCCGGCCGCCCGCGACCTGCCGCGCCTGCGCTTCTGGCGCGAGCAGGTCGCCCAGGCCNNGGCAGACCACCTTCGACGAAATGGTGCGGCGCGCGCACGAGGCCGTCGGCACGCGCCCGGCGCTGGCCGACGCGCTGTTCGCGGACTGGCCGGTGGCGCTGGTGGACGAATTCCAGGACACCGACGCGCAGCAGTACGGCATCCTCGACCGCCTGTATCGCGACGCCGACGGCGCGCCGCGCGGCCGCCTGGTGATGATCGGCGACCCCAAGCAGGCCATCTACGCCTTCCGCGGCGGCGACATCCACGCCTACCGGCGCGCCCGCCGCGACGCCAGCCACGCGCTGGCGCTGGACACCAACCACCGCTCTTCGCGCGCCTTCGTGGCCGCGCTCAACGAGTTCCACGAAGGCGGCGGCGAAACGCTCAGCCGCGGCCCCGGCACCGACATCCGCTACACGCCGGTGAAGGCCAGCGACCGCCAGGACAAGACGCCGTACACCGTCGACGGCGTGCCGGTGGCGCGCCCGCTGGTGCTGCACCATGAACTGAACGACCCCGGCAACCAGGACGCCCGCCGCCGCGCCGCGCTGCTGGCCTGCGCGCGCCAGGTGGCTGCGCTGCTGGCCTCGGGCCGGCACGCCATCGGTGGCGACGCCGTGGTGCCGGGCGACATCGCCGTGCTGCTGCCCACCAACCGCGACATCACCGTGCTGCGCCGCCTGCTGCAGGCGCGCGGCGTGCCCTGCGTGGGCGGCGCGCGCGACAGCGTGTTCGCCGGCGACTGGGCCTTCGAACTGCAGGTGGTGCTGCAGGCCCTGCTGGCCAGCGACGACGAAAGCGCGCTGCGCGCCGCGATGCTTACCCGACTGTGGGGCGGCGACCTGGCCACGGTGGCCGCACTCGACGACTCGCCCGCCGCCTGGGACGCCGCCACCGAACGCCGCCGCGAACTGCGCGCGCTCTGGCAGCGTCGCGGCGTGCTGGCCGCCGTGCAGCGCCTGGCCACCGACGCCGCCGGCCGCCTGCTGGCCACGCCGGCCGGCGAACGCGACCTCACCGACCTTCGCCACCTGGGTGAACTGCTGCAGCAGCAGGCGGAACGCCTGGCTGGCCCGCGCGAGCTGCTGGCCTGGCTCACCGACCAGCGCAACGGCGACGACGAGGGCAGCGACGCCGCCGACGAGCGCCAGCTGCGCATCGAATCCGATGCCCGCCGCGTGCAGCTGATGACGCTCCACCGCAGCAAGGGCCTGGAATTCCCGCTGGTGTTCCTGCCGCTGATGTGGGCGCAGCAGACGGCGCAGCTCAATTCGCCCTACCTGGTGCCGAAGGGCGACGAACCCGGCCGCGTGGTGGCCTACGGCGCCGAGGCGCGCACGCGCCTGGCCTGGGACACGCAGAACGAACGCTTCCGCACGCTGTACGTGGCGCTCACCCGCGCCCGCCACGCCTGCCATGTCTACACGCTGCCGCCCGAGCGGCTGCCGACCGCCAAGAGCCGCGCGCCGCTGGCCGACCCCGAACGCGCGCCGCTCGACGCCATGATGGAAACCCTGCTGGCCGGCGACGCCGCCGCCTTCGCGCATCTGGACTGGCGCGAAGGCTGGCCTACGGAAGAAGCACAGCTGCCGCCCGCGCAGGCCAGCGCTGGCGAACGCCAGGCGCGCCCGCTGCCGCCGCCGGCCCCGCTGCGCCAGCGCCTGAGCTTCTCGGCGCTGGTCGGTGGCGCCCGCCCCGCGGTGGAAGAGGCCCCGGCCGACGACGAAGCCGCGCCGCCGCCGCCCGAGCCCATCGTCTCCGCCGAGTCGCCGCATCCCGAGTTGCTGGCGCTCGCGGGCGCACGCGGCACCGCCTTCGGCAACGCCCTGCACACGGCCTTCGAACTGCGTGATCCGCGCCGCCCGATGGCGGAGCAAGCGGCGCTGGTGCTGGTGCAGCTGGAAGAAAACGGCGTGCGCTCCGAACTGCCGCTGCCCGCGCTGGCGCCGCTGCTCGCGCGCCGCCTCGACGGCGCGCTGGCCGCCGAACTCTGGCCCGGCCTGGCACTGGGCGCGGTGCCGCCGGAAGCACAGCGCGCCGAGATGGCCTTCCATTTCGCCCTCGACCAGGCCCGCGCCAGCGCCCTGCGCGCCGCCTGCGCCGACCACGGCGAACCCGGCCTGGTGCCGCCGCTGGCCTTCGACCGCCTGCGCGGCCTGATGACCGGCAAGATCGACCTGGTCTTCGAACACGCCGGCCGTTTCCACGTGCTCGACTACATTNNGGGCGAGCGCCTGGCCGACTACGCCGGCGACGCGCTGCGCGCCGCCATGGACCACAGCCACTACCGCCTGCAGGCACTGCTCTACACCGTGGCCGTGCACCGCCTGCTGCGCCAGCGCATTCCCGGCTACGCGCCGGAAAAACACCTGGGCGGCTACGCCTACCTGTTCGTTCGCGCCGCCGGCCTGGCACCGGGCGCGGGCGTGTTCGCCGAACGTTTCCCGGATGCGCTGGTGCAGGCCGTTGACGCCGTGTTCGCCGCACGGGAGGAAGCCGCATGAGCCACCTGCGCTACGACGGCCGCCCGCCCAAGCCGGCCACCGACCTCGCCGCGCGCCCCGAGGAGCGCGCCCTGGCCCGCGCGCTTTCGCGCTGGGTGCTGGCGCACGGCGGCTCGGCGCACCTGGCCGAGTTGGCCGCGCGCACCACGCTGGCCGAACTCGGCGGCGACACCGCGCTGGCGCCGCAGGAAGAAACCATCCGCGAAGCGCTGGCCGCCGAGCCGATGGTCGGCGACGGCCGCGCGCGCACGCCCTTCGTGCTCGACGCCGATGGCCGCTTCTACTTCTGGCGCAACTTCGAACATGAGCGCGAGGTGGCCGCGCTGCTGGNNTCACCGGCGGCCCCGGCACCGGCAAGACCACCACCGTGCTGCGCATGCTGCTGCGCCTGCAGCGCGACGGCATCGCCGCGCGCGACGGTTTCGCCGTGGCCGCGCCCACCGGCAAGGCGGCGCAGCGGCTGGTGCAGTCGCTGCGCCAGGAATCGGCGCGCCTGCGCGATGCGCTGCCGCCCGACTGGGCCGCGCACCTCGACGCGTTGCCCGCCGGCGACGCGCTCACCGTGCACCGCCTGCTGGCCTGGTCGCCGCGCCGCAACGCCTACCTGCGCGGCCCCGGCTCGCCCATCGACGCCGGCATCGTGGTGGTGGACGAAGCCTCCATGCTCGACCTGCACCAGCTGCGCGCCCTGCTGCGCGCGCTGCGTCCGGAAGCCACGCTGGTGCTGGTGGGCGACGCCGACCAGCTCGATTCGGTCGGCGCCGGCTCGGTGCTGATGGACTTGGTTTCCGTGCTCGAGGCCGCCGGTTCGCCCGCGCTGGCGCGCCTGCGCCACAGCTTCCGCGCCGATTCCGGCCTGGTGCGTGTGAACGAGGCCGTGCGCGCCGGCGACACCGCGGCGCTGGAAGCCGCGCTCGCCGCCGCCGGCGACGCCGCGCGCCTGCATCCGGTGGAAGACGCCGCCGCGCTCTCGCGCCGCCTGCGCGCCTGGGCCGATGGCCTGGCCGGCGACGGCCCGCCGCCGCCGCTGCCGGCCGATCCCGCCGAAACCGCCGCCGCCGCGCTGCGTGCGCTGTCGGCGCGCCAGCTGCTGTGCGCGCTGCGCGACGGGGCCTTCGGCGCCGAAGCCGCCAACGCCGCCATCGAACGCCGACTGCGCCAGCGCTGGGACGTGCCCGCCGGCCAGGACTGGTACCCCGGCCGCGTGGTGATGGTGGCCCGCAACGACTACGGCGCGCGCCTGTTCAACGGCGACCTCGGCCTGTGCCTGCGCGGCGCCGACGGCGAGCTGCAGGTGTGGTTCGAATCGCCCGACGGCGGCGCGCGCGCCTTCGCCCCGGCCGCGCTGCCCGAGCATGCGCCGGCCTTCGCGCTCACCATCCACAAGAGCCAGGGCAGCGAATACGCGCACGCCGCCGTGCTGCTGCCGCCCGATCCCGAGCACCGCATCCTGTCGCGGCAGTTGCTCTACACCGGCCTGTCACGCGCCAAGCAGGGCATCGAAGTCTGGGGCCCGCGCGCCAGCCTGGAGGCGGCGCTGGTGCGCGCGGTGCGGCGTTCGGGCGGGCTGGTGGCGCGCCTTGGCGAAGCGTGGTCGTTGCGCGGGGCGTAACGATGCTTTCCGGCCCGCCGGCCGGGATGCCGCAACAAGAGTCTCTTCCGCCTTCGCGCCGACCCGGCGTTCACGCCGTGGGCGCGTTTGCCTCACCGCTCCTTGATCCGCGCTCGCGGAAGGTCGCTGCCTCAACCGACGGGGGCGTCCGACATGCAAGGCATCTACGATCCAACGCTGGTGGCACTGTCCATCGGCATCGCGGCGCTGGCCGCCTACGTGGCCATCGAATTCGCCGGTCGCATCTTCGAGCGCAAGGAGCAGTGGCTGCGCTGGCTGGTCTCGGGCGCGCTGGCCATGGGCAGCGGCATCTGGGCCATGCACTTCGTGGGCATGGCGGCGTTCACGCTGCCCATCCCGGTCAGCTACGACCTGGGCATCACGGTGTTCTCGTGGCTGGCGGCGGTGGGCGTGTCGGCGCTGGCGCTGTTCCTGATCAGCCGGCGCGCGCTGTCGGTGGGCACGGTGACGCTGGGCGCGCTGGCCATGGGCGCGGGCATCTGCGTGATGCACTACGCCGGCATGGGCGCCATGCGCATGGACCCGGGCCTGGGTTATGACCCGCTGTGGTTCGCCATTTCGGTGCTGATCGCGGTGGGTGCCTCGGCGGCCGCGCTGGTGATCGTGGCGGCGCTGCGCACGGTGCGCTCCTGGCGCGATGTCGGCCTTCGCGCCGGCGCCGCGGCCATCATGGGCCTGGCCGTGGCCGGCATGCACTACGCGGGCATGGCCGCGGTGCAGTTCGACCCGAACGCCTTCTGCGCGCCGGGCAACGTGCTCGACGGCGATTCGATCGCCACGCCGACGGTGCTGGCCAGCCTGCTGGGCCTGGGCTTCGCGCTGTTCTTCACCTTTTCCGACGCGCGCGCCGTGCTGCAGGCCAAGCGCCAGGCCCGGGCCGAGTCCGAGCGCCTGAACCAGCTGGCCTTCATCGACCGCGAAACCGGCCTGGTGAACCGCCCGCGCTTCGGCCAGTTCGTGGTGGAAGCCCTGCGCGCCGACCCGCGCCTGGCGCTGGTGAGCGTGCGCGTGCTCGACGCGGCCGGAAACGAGGCCCGCGAGCGCGTGGCCGAAGTGTCCGCGGTGCTGGCGCCGCTGCAGGCCCAGGGCTACGTGCTGGCCCGCACCTCGCCCGNNGGCCGCCGACGTGGCGCGCCGCCTGCTGCCGGGCTGGCGCAAGGCCACCGACGCGCTCGCCGCGCGCGGCCTGCAGGTGGCCTACGGCACCGCCGAATCGCCCGCCGACGGCGACAACGCCCAGGCCCTGATGCTGCGCGCCGCCGCCCGCAGTGCGCCGGATCGTGACGAAAGCGCCCTCGATTCCCCGGGTTCGCTCGCGCTGTCTCAGCTGCAGGGCTTCACTGCCGGCAGCGGTCCGGCCCGCGAGTCCGCTGCCTGATTTTTGAAAGCTCGCGTGGCCGGATTGACGGCGCCGGCCACGCCGCGGGAGTGCAGGTCTCTTCCTGCTCAGTGAAGCCTTTATTTCGCAGGAAGAGACCTGCACTCCCACGACGCGTCCGGTACGCGCCTGCACGCGGTGCTGATCGAAGGGCGGGTGGGGTCTGGCTTCGCTGCTTGCGCGTGCGGGTCTTTCGCAGACGTGCCGCATTTCTCTCGCGGTGCGCGTTGCGTTGAACCGGGCACGGCACGCGCGTGCAGCGCGTGTGTGCCTGCGTGTCCCTTCGGACACT